>NZ_JAPDCD010000070.1:0-12081 GCF_027705695.1 Aeromonas sp. QDB62
GCCAAGGCCCCAGAGGTATAGTGTGAAAAAAGCCAATAAAAACAATGCCAGTCAGGCTTAACTGACTGGCATTAAGCCCAAGGCTCCGGTTTTTTATTCCATTCAATCCACCATGACGTCTGGCCCCTAACCAGCCACCATCAGTAGTTGATGCTGACGTAGGGTACTTCCGGCACCTGCCAGCGCTGCTTGAGGTAGACGGTGAGCACGAAGAAGAAGTTGGCCAGCAGGTTGGCGAAGCGATAGAGAATGGGATCGAAGGCCACCCCGCTCTCTTCCAGCCGGACCAGCAGCCGCACCACCTTCTTGCTGCCGCAGCGGCACAGATGGAGGGTTGGAATGGGCTGCGGCCCCTGTGGCAGCACGAAACCGGTGACGCTGCCGCGACTCGCCTCGTTGTAGTGGTCGTAACGGGCCTTGAGCCACTCAAGATCTGCGTCGAAGATCCCCAGCTTGCCGCGTACCGAGCCGTTGAGGTTGTAGATAAGCCGCTGCAACGCCGCGAGATCCACCAGCATGGGCTCGGTATCGGCATCCGGCGCAAGGTGTGACAGCACGGCCCCGACCTGACAGCAGAGCTCGTCGGTGGCGATTTCAAAATCACATTTGAGCGAGGTTTCGAAGATAAAGGGGTAGCAGAGCTCGCGCTTGTCTCTTGGCTTCTTGGGGTTCATGGGGCAACCGGATTGGAGAAAAGGCCAGTTTGCCAGCCCCGGGAAGGGCTGGCAAACGGCAGGTCATTACTTGCGTTACGCGCTGTGGCTCAGGCGTTCTTACTGGCGGGCTCGGTGGAGGGCTGGAACTGGTTGATCATCCGCAGCGCCTCCAGCATCCGCTGGTTGAAGCTGGTGAAACGATCGACCTGCAGCGGGTCCTCTTCCCCTCTTGCGGCCAGCACGGCCGGGGTCAGCGCCTGTTGCTGGGATGGTGGCAGCAGGCTATCCGCCTGTTTCTGCACCTGATCCAGCTTGGGCAGGTAGTCGGCAAACGGCTTGATCAGATCCTGCAGGGAGTGTGCCCCCTGATAGGTCTGGCTCAGCTTGACGCTCTGCTTGAGCTTGAGGGAATAAGAAGCCAGCTGGCTGTCATCCAGTTTCAACTCGCTCGCCTTGTCCAGCAGATCCTCGAAGTTGCCGGAGAAGAAGTTCCCCGCCAGCTCGTCGATCCCCTTGACCAGCTTGCCGATGGACTCCATCTCGTCGCTGTTGAGATCCCCCTCCAGCGAGAAGCTGAAGCTCTGGCTCGACTTGAGGCTGAACTGGCTGCCGCTCTCGCCGCTCTGGGACTTGGTCTGCCAGCTATCGTTGAAGCGCAGCACCACCTTGTCGCCATCCTTGGTCTGGATTTCCAGATAGCCCTGCTGGCGGCTGGCCATCTCGGCCTGTCCCATGTCGGTCGGGGAGACCTTGCCGAAGAACTCCTTCTCGAACTCGTCGAGCCCCTTCTGGATCAGCTTGTAGCTCTGATCGATACCGGTCTTGATATCCTCGTTGTCGGTCGCCCACTTGCCGAGCTGTTTTTTTGCCTCGCCAAAACCCTTGTCGATCCCCTTGCGGGCCTGCTCCATCATCCCGGTCAGGTCGTCATCGGATTTGCCATCGGCCCGCGCGGCACCTAGCCGCCCGGTCACGAACTGCAGCACGTTGTCCGCCACCGACTGGAAGTCGAACAGGGTCTCCGGCGTGATCTCCTCTGGCTCCTTCACCTTCGGCGCCTGGTAGCCCTGGCCGTTGATCTCCAGCGAGAACTGAAGCGCCTGCTGGATCAGCACTTGCGCCCACTTGGGCGGCTTGTGCAAGGAGACCTCCTCCTCGCTCTTGACCTGTTTCGACTCCGCCTGTTGCGGCGATTTGGGAGAAACACCCACTCCCTTGGGTTGGGCCGCGCCCACGCCTTCGATTTGCATAATGTGTCCTCCCACCATGCCTGTAGATCAGCTATCGGCCTGACTGAACACTTCTTGACCACAAAATACTGGACAATCTGCCGCTGGCTTTTAAAATCGGGCCCCTTTGGGTGGCCTGTTGCCTTCCCCCGATTTCGACCCGGCCCGGCCGGTGTGCATGTGAGGTATTTATGACCCAATCCCAACAGCCTTCCGCGAACGCTCCGGCGCCTAGAACCGCGGCCGACTATCAGGCCCAACTCGACGAAAAGAGCGCTCGCCTCACCGAGCTGTTTGCCGGCTTCACCCTCCCGGCACTGGAAGTGCACAGCTCACCGGCAGAGTACTACCGGATGCGCGCCGAATTTCGCATCTGGCACGAAGGGGATGACCTCTTCCACTGCATGTATGCCCCGGCGACCAAAGAGATCATCAAGATAGACCACTTCCCCACCGCCAGCCGCCTCATCAACCAGTTGATGCCGCTGCTGCTGGAGGGGCTGCGCCCGCACCCTGTGCTGCGCCGCAAGTTGTTCCAGATCGACTACCTCTCCACCCAGTCCGGCCAGATCATTGTCAGCCTGCTCTATCACCGCAAGCTGGAGGCCGAATGGCAACAGGCCGCCGAGGCGCTGCAGGCCGATCTGCGCGCCAAGGGGTTCGCGCTGCAGCTGATTGGCCGCGCCCACAAGCAGAAGATCTGTCTGGGGGATGACTTCGTCATCGAACAGCTCAACGTGGCGGGTCGCCAACTCACCTACAAACAGGTGGAGAACAGCTTCACCCAGCCCAACGCCGCCATCAACGAGCAGATGCTGGCCTGGGCACTCGATGTGACCAAGGGGAGCGAAGGTGACCTGCTGGAACTCTATTGCGGCAACGGCAACTTCTCCATCGCGCTGGCGCAGAACTTCCGCAAGGTGCTGGCCACCGAGATCGCCAAGCCGAGCGTCGACTCCGCCCAGTTCAACATCGCCGCCAATGGCGTCGACAACCTGATCATCCTGCGCATGTCGGCCGAGGAGTTCACCATGGCGATGCGTGGCGAGCGGGAGTTCAACCGCCTCAAGGGGGTCGACCTCAAGAGCTACCAGTGCAACACCATCTTCGTCGACCCGCCCCGCGCCGGTCTTGACGATGCCACGGTCAAGCTGGTGCAGGAGTACGACAACATCCTCTATATCTCCTGCAATCCCGAGACCCTGCAGGCCAACATGGCGGTGCTGGGCGAGACCCACGAGATCGCCCGTTTCGCCCTGTTCGACCAGTTCCCCTGGACCCATCACATGGAAGCCGGGGTCTATCTGCGCCGCAAGGCCGGTTGATTCAGGCAGACGGGAAAACAACAACAGGGCCGGATGGCCCTGTTTTGTTATTGGCTGAACACCGGCCTCACTCCAACCGGAAGTGGCCCACGATCTCCCGCAGCCGGTCGTAGGTCTGCCCCATCGCCGCGGAGCTGGCGACCGTTGCCTCCCCGTTGTGGGTCAGCTGGCGGATCACTTCGGCGATGGCGCTCATGTTGCGATTGATCTCTTCGGCCACCGCACTCTGCTGCTCCGCCGCCGTGGCGATATGGCTGATGAGATCGTTGATCTCCACCACTTCTCCCGCCATCAGATCCAGTGACTCGTTGACCTTGGTGGTGTTCTCGGCCGCCCCCTGACAGCTCTGCTTGGTGTTGCCCATGGCCTCCACCACCGTCCGGGTGCCGCGCTGCAGGCTGGCCAGCATGGTCTGGATCTCGGCAGTGCTCTTCTGGGTGCGAGCCGCCAGCGAGCGCACCTCATCCGCCACCACCGCAAAGCCACGACCCTGTTCACCGGCGCGGGCCGCCTCGATGGCGGCGTTGAGGGCCAGCAGGTTGGTCTGTTCGGCAATGCTGCCGATCACCCCCAGCACTGAGCCAATCTGCTGCACATCCTGCTGCATCGCTTCGATGGAGCGAGCGGTCTCCTCCACCTCGTCCACCAGCGCCATCACGCTGGCCATCGCCTGATCCACCACCTGACGGGACTGGCTCGCCAGCTGCTGGCTCTGGCCGGTGAGCTGGGCGGTGCTGGCCGCACTCTCGGAGACGGAGACCGCGGTGCGGCTCATCTCGTTGATGGCGGTGACCACCTGCTCGGTTTCGCGCACATGGTCCGCCAGCAGGGACTGGGCGGCGCCGGTCTGGCTGGCCAGCCCCTCGATGCCGCTGTTGAGCTGGCCGCTCGCCTGCCGCACCTCTCCCATCATCTCCTGCAGCCGCTCGATAAAGCGGTTGATCCCGGCCGAGATCTGGCCAAGGTCATCCTTGCTGGTCACCGCCAGCCGGCGAGTGAGATCGCCGCTGCCACGGGAGAGCTCCAGCACCAGATCCCGCAACGAGACAATGGGTCGATAGGCCACGTTGAGTGCCAGCATCGCCAACACCATCACCACGATCGCCACACCGAGCAGCGCCATGATGATCTGGCCATTGAGGGACCGGGTCATGGCACGGATGTAGTCAAGATCGATGTAGCCGGTCAGGGTCCAGCTGCTGCCGCGAATATCCAGCTGGTTGGGGCGCGCTTCGCTCTCCCCTTGCGGCTTGCTGTCATAGAGGCTGTTGCCCTGGCTGTCGGCCAGCGAGAAGTAGCGGCCTTCGCCACTCATCTTCTCCAGCAGGCTTTTGAACTCGCTCATGTCGAGGTAGTAGAGATAGGCGGAATCGGCGCCGCGCGGCACCAGAATGGTGATGACCGGCTTGCCATCCACCTGTTGCAGCGGGCTGACGGTGATCTGGTTGTTGGCGGCGGGGATCAGCTTGCGCAGGGCATCGACTCTGGCGCTGTCGTTGATGACCCCGCTCACGTCGAATGCCATATCGCCGATCACCTTGACGATATTGTGAAAGCCGGTCTCTTGCAGGGTCTTCTTGACGTTGGTCACCCCGAAATTGAGGTTGGCGGCCAACAGGATTTTCTGATTGATGTCGCTGGCCAGCTTCTCTTTGACCAGGGTGATCTGCTCGTTGATGTTGTGGGTGGCCTGAGTGCGAATGTAGCCACTGATGAAGTGGTTGACGCTGAGCCCGGCGGTGCCGATGGTGACCAGAATGGCCAGGAGCAGCAAGAGGTAAATCTTGACCTTGAATGGCATGGGTTCCCTCCAGAAGAGAGGGCTGGCAGCGCCAACCCTCCCTGCCAATCGTTATTTCTTCTTGGCGTACTTCATGGAATCCAGTGCCACCGCCAGAATGATGATGCCGCCCTTGATGATGAACTGCCAGTAAGGGCTGACCCCGATATAGGTCAAACCATAGTTGATCAGGGTGAAAATGAGTACGCCGGTGATCACACCCGCAACCGTCCCCACCCCGCCAGCAAACGACACGCCGCCCACCACGCACGCCGCGATGGCATCCAGCTCGTACATGAAGCCGAGGTTGTTGGTGGCGCTACCGATCCGGCCCGCTTCCAGCATGCCGCCGAAGGCGTAGAACACCCCCGCCAGCGCATAGATCATCACCAGATTGACCGCCACGTTGACGCCGGAGACCTTGGCCGCCTCCGGGTTGCCACCGATGGCGAAGATGTTTTTGCCAAAGCGGGTCTTGTTCCACAGCACCCAGACAAAGACGCTGGCGATGGCCGCATAGAAGGTGAGATACGAGAGCTTGAATCCTCCTATCCGGATAAACCCTTGGGCAAAGCTGGAGAAGCGGGGATCAAACCCGGCCACCGGCGAAGCACCCACCGAGTCAAAGTAGAGGGAGTTGATGCCGTAGACGATGATCATGGTGCCCAGGGTGGTAATGAACGGGGTGACGTTCAGGTAGGCCACGATCAGACCGTTGACCAGACCGATCAGCGCCCCCACCACACACACCAGCAGGATCACCACCGGAATGGGCACCTCTCCCAGCGTCGGGAACACCTTGTTGACGTTGGTCAGCGCCTGCAACATGGTTGCCGCGATGAGTGCCGCCAGACCGACCTGACGACCGGCCGACAGATCCGTCCCCTGGGTGATGATGATGCCAGCCACCCCCAGCGCGATGATGACCCGCACCGAGGACTGGGTCAGGATGTTGCTGAAGTTGGTGAGGCTCAGGAAGGATGGCTCCTGGATCACGATGACCATGAGCAGCACCAGCAGCACCAGATAGATGGCGTTTTCCTTGAGCGCCTGCATCAGATTGAAATTTTTAGCCGACTCCATAAATGTCTTCCTGTCTCTAGAGGTACAGAGATGCCAGGCGCAGTATCTCGCTCTGGTCAGTTTCTTTGGTATTGACGATCCCGGCGACCCGGCCATTGCTCATCACCATGATGCGGTCGGTGATCCCCAGCAATTCCGGCATCTCTGACGAGATGATGATGATCCCTTTGTCCTTCTTCGCCAGCTCCAGGATGAGCTGGTAAATCTCGAACTTGGCCCCGACGTCGATGCCGCGAGTGGGCTCGTCGAGCATCAGGATCTCCGGCTGGGTCAGCAGCCAGCGACCGATGATCACCTTCTGCTGGTTGCCCCCGGAGAGGGAACCGATCTGGGTCTGCTGGGTCGGCGTCTTGACCCGCATGGAGTCGATGACCCACTGGGTGTCGCTCTTCATCTTGTTGTCGCTGAGCAGCCCCATGGAGCCTTTGTAGCTGTCCATGTTGGCGATCAGGGAGTTGAAGGCGATATCGAGCCGCGAATAGATGCCGGTGGAGCGGCGCTCTTCCGTCACCAGCGCAAAGCCGTTGCGAATCGCTTCGTGGGCGTTGTGGTTGGCCACCTCTTTGCCGTGCAGCTTGATGCTGCCCTGGCTGCGATCGCGAATACCGAACAGGGTCTCGACGATATCGGTGCGCTTGGCCCCCACCAGTCCGGCGATGCCGAGGATCTCCCCCTTGTGCAGGTTGAAGGTCACATCCTGAATGGAGGGCTGGTTCTTCGCCGTCAGGTGTTCGATCTCGAGGATCACCTCTTTCGGCTGGTTGGTCTTTTCCGGGAAGCGCTGGGTCAGTTCACGGCCGACCATCATCCCGATGATCTGATCCATGGTCATGCCCTTGAGCGGCTGGGTTGCCACCCACTGGCCATCCCGCAATATGGTGATCTCGTCACAGAGCTGGAAGATCTCTTCCATCTTGTGGGAGATGTAGACGATGCCGCACCCCTTATCCTTCAACTTGTTGATGATCTTGAAGAGGTGGTTCACCTCTTTCTCGGTCAGCGAGGAGGTGGGTTCGTCCATGATGACGATCTTGGCGTCGTAGGAGAACGCCTTGGCGATCTCGATCATCTGCATCTGGGAGACCGACAGGGTCGCCACCTTGACCCGCGGGTCGATGTCGATATCGAGCTCATCGAAGATGCGCTTGGTGTCGTCATACATCTTGCCGTGGTCGATAAACCATCCTCTGGTGGGGTAGCGACCGAGCCACATGTTATCCATCACGGAGCGCTGCAACACCAGGTTGAGCTCCTGATGCACCATGGAGACGCCATTTTCCAGCGCCTCTTTCGAGGAGGTGAAGTTGATCTCCTGCCCCTTGAAGAAGATCTTGCCCTGATCCTTCTCGTAAATGCCGAACAGGCACTTGAGCAAGGTGGATTTCCCCGCTCCGTTCTCGCCCATCAACGCATGCACAGAATGAGGACGGACCCGTAAATTGACATTATCGAGTGCCTTGACGCCGGGAAAGCTCTTACTGACGTCAATCATCTCCAACAGCCATTCTGATTGTTGCTGTGTTGTCATATCAGCCATCACATCTGGTTGAAAAAAGGGCAAGGGGATCTCCCTTGCCCTGGAGGGGGAATTACTCGAATTGGGACAGGTTGTCTTTATCCACACCCACGTAGGCAACGCGCACTACCTTGTTGTCGATCTTCCAGTTGGTACCTTCACCGGCCGGTTTGCCTTCCGCCAGGTTCTTGGTCAGCTCGAAGGTGGCTTTGGCTTGGTTGGCCGCATCGTTCAGCACGGTACCCGCCATGGCACCGCTCTTGACCATGGCCAGCGCTTCCGGCAGCGCATCGACGCCGAATACCGGGATATTGCTCTTGCCCTGGGCTTTCAGTGACTCGACCGCGCCCATTGCCATGCCATCGTTGTTGGCGATGACCACTTCGATCTTGTTGGCGTTGGGGCCGGAGATCCAGGCGTCCATCTTGTCTTTCGCCATGGCGGTATCCCACATACCGGTATCCATGTGCAGCTGATCAGTCTTGACGCCGCCATCGTTCAGGGTCTTGATCACGTAGGAGGTACGGGCTTCCGCATCCGGGTGGCCCGGCTCCCCTTTCAGCAGCACGAACTGGATCACACCATCCTTGTTCAGATCCCACTCCGGATGGGCTTTCCAGTGTTTGGCAATCAGCTGACCCTGGATGATCCCTGACTCCTTGGAGTCGGTACCCACGTAGTAGGCCTTGTCGTAGCTTGCCAGATCGGTAGCGCTCGGCTCCTTGTTGTAGAAGACCACCGGGATATCTTCACCGCGAGCCTTCTCGATCACCACCGGCGCCGCTGCCGGGTCAACCAGGTTGATGGCCAGCGCCTTCACCCCTTTGGCCAGCAGCACGTCGATCTGGTCGTTCTGCTTGGACTGGTCGTTCTGGGAGTCGTTCATCAGCAACTCCACACCCGGAGTGGCCGCCGCCTCCTTCTCGATGGCCTTGCGCACTACCGCCATGAAGTTGTCGTCGTATTTGTAGACGGTCACCCCGATACGGGTGTCAGCCTGGGCATTGGCGCCAGCCATCATGCCCATCAGCAGGGCGGCAACGGTCGTCAGTTTTTTCATTGTGTGTGCTCCGATGTATCTATCTGTTTGTTTGTAGGGTGGCGAGCAATTGAGCAAGCGCCAGTCAATGTAATCAGTTTGTTGTCATTTCTTCTGTGATCATGACGACAAAATGAAAACGATTACACTCTGTTACATTGAGAGTTTTGTTTTATTTATCAATGACATAAAAATTAAACCCGAATGCGAGACTCAAACAATTCCACTGCATAGAGGCTAGTCGTTATCGCTCTGTTGTCAAAACGGTCCGACTGATTCAACCGAGAGTGCAACCCCAGCGGTAACGGCGCCCCAGCAACTGATACTCGGGACGCACGCTCTGGCTCCAGGAGTCATCGCCGCCCACCCCCATGTGGACGCCATCGAGGCAGACCCACAGCCCCTCTTCGGCCACCAGATCGCTCTGGTGACGGGCGGTGGCAAGCTGTTGCTGACTGAAGCGGCTGGCACTGAAATGGAAGGTGCCGCTCACCATCGTGCTGCCCAGCTGCAGCTGACGGGTATCGCAGCGCAAGCCGTTGTCGCTCGGGAAAATATAAGGGGTGTGCATCGCCTCCAGCGGCAAACTCCAGCGCCCCAGATCGGCGCCCAGCAGGCGATCCGGATAGTTCTCGTGCGGGCCTCGGCCCAGCCATTCGGCTCGCGCCGGTACCTCGGCCAGATGGAGCAGCAGACCGATCCGCGGCAACGACGGCAACGTCTGCGCCAGTTCGGTCTCTATCTCCAGGCTCATGGCGCCATCGTCGGTAAAGCGGTGATGCCAGTAACTCACCAGCAACAGCTCATCGTGGTGGAAGTAACCGTGACTGACCCGGATATCCGCTCCGGCGACAGTGATCCCCAAACAGCGGTGTTGCCACTGACCGAGGCCACAGCCCTGCCAGCGAGCAATCCAGGAGCCAGGGTCGGCGTGATCCGCTTCGCTGGTGCCGATGTCGTTGTCCAGCGGCGCGCGGTAGAAGTGATCCATGATCGGCGCCAACAGCTGTTCCTGCCCCGATTTTTGCCAACTGGTGATGCGGCCGCTCAGCTTGTCGAGCCACCACTGGCTGTTTGCGGCAGTGATCCGCCAGCCATCCGGCTGCTCGGTCAGGGTGGCGGCAGCGGCGGGAGCAGGCAGGGCAAGGGGGGTAGGCAGGGTGAACTGCTGACGGGCGACCTTGTGATCCGCCTGCGACCAGAGGGTGGCCTGTGGCTGAACGATGGCCAGATCGAGCCAGGCCAGTGAGCCTGCCGCAAAGGCGGGCAGCGTCTCGCTCAGGGTCAACTCGACCACCCCTTGCGGCGCCAGCGTGAGGGAAACCTCCCCCTGCTGCTGCACATGGCCGTTCTCGCACAGCTGCCAGCTGAGCCGCTCGTTGTCGGTTTCCCGGAACAGGTATTCGCTCTCGATCCGCACCCGCAGCGGGGTGTGCTCAAGCAGGGTAAAGCGGAACGGCTGTTGGGCACGCTTCGCCTCGCACAGGGCGGGATGGGGAGTGCGATCCGGGAACAGCAGGCCGTTGCAGCAGAACTGGCGATCGTTTTGCACATCGCCAAAATCGCCGCCATAGCCCCAGTAGTGGCGGCCATCGGCGGTGTATTTGTCGAGCCCCTGATCGACCCAATCCCAGACAAAGCCGCCTTGCAGACGTGGATGATCGCGAAACGCCTGCCAGTAGTGGGCGTAGCCCCCCAGACTGTTGCCCATGGCGTGGGCATATTCGCAGAGGATCAGCGGCCGGTGCTCGCCGGGCAGGCCGATCCACTTGGCCAGCGCCCACTTGGGCACCGCCGGGAAGGGTTGATCCTGATGGGTTCTGGCATACATGGGGCAGATGATGTCGGTGGCCGGGGTATCGGCCCCGCCCCCCTCGTACTGCACCGGACGGCTCGGGTCGCTGCGCTTGATCCAGCCATACATGGCATCGTGGGCCGGGCCGTAACCCGACTCGTTGCCGAGCGACCAGATGATGATCGAGGGGTGGTTGAAATCCCGTGCCACCATGCGGGTCGCCCGCTCCAGAAAGGCGTTGCTCCAGGCGGGATCCCGCGCCAGCCGCCCCATGGGGGTCATGCCGTGGGTCTCCAGATTCGCCTCGTCCACCACATAGAGGCCGAGCCGATCGCACAGACGATAAAAATCGGGGTGGTTGGGATAGTGGGAGCAGCGCACCGCGTTGAAGTTGTGCCGCTTCATCAGCAGCAGATCCCGCTCCATGGTGGCACGATCGATGGCATAACCTTTGGCGGGGTGATGCTCGTGACGGTTGGCACCGCGAATAAGCAGCGGCTGACCGTTGACCCGCAGCAGGCCGCCACGGATCTCCACCACCCGAAAGCCCACATCGCACGCCTCGCTCTCGATGGCCTGGCCCTGCTCATCCAGCAAGGTCAGGGTCAGTCGATAGAGATGGGGCGTCTCGGCGCTCCACTTGCGCGGCGCAGCCACATCGAACCACAGTTCGGTGCGATCGTCATAAGCCCCTTTTTCGTCAATGACCTGGGTGCCGATCGGCTGGCGCAGGGTCGCGACCCGCTCGCCGCCGTCATAGAGATTGGCCTCCACCGACAGACCGGCCGCATTGGCCGCCTGCAGTGCAATCTTGAGACGGCCATCCCGATAACAGGCATCCAGCTCAGGGGTCACCCGCATATCCATCAGATGGCGGATCGGTTTGTGCAGCAGGCTGACGGAGCGGAAGATCCCCGACAGCCACCACATATCCTGATCTTCCAGATAGGAACCGTCAGACCAGCGCAGCACCAGCACCGCCAACCGGTTGCAACCGGCGTGCAGGTACGAGGTCAGATCGAACTCGGCGGGCAGGCGGCTGTCCTGGGAGTAGCCGACCCAGTGGCCGTTGCAGAACAGGTGGAAGGCGCTGCTCACCCCATCGAAAATGATCCGGCTCTGGCCGCTAGCCAGCCACTCGGCAGGCAGATCGAACTCGCGGGAGTAGCAACCGGTGGGGTTCTCTGCCGGTACTCGCGGTGGATCGCAGGGGAAGGGGTACTTGATATTGGTATAGATGGGGCCATCGGTGAGCGGCCGCTCAGCCGGATAGGCGGCATCCAGCTGCCAGTTACCCGGCACGGTAATGGGAGTGGCATCCACCAGATCCTGCGCCAGCCAGCTCTCGGGCACTAATTCGGGGGCGGCAAAGAAGGAGAAGCGCCACTCGCCATCGAGCAAGAGACGGGAGGAAGAGGCCAGATCACCTCTGGCATCCGCTTCGCTGCGCCAGCTGAACATGGGGGTATGGGCAGCCAGCCGGTTTACCGACGTAATGGCCTGAGTCTGCCAATCCTGACGCGCCACTATCTCCCTGAGCATTCACTCTCTCCCTGCTGATTGGAAAACGTATTCAGTCTACATGTACAGGATCTTTAGCGGCAACCAATTGAAATAGATATAAAAAAGGCTTCGTTTGTGATCTGATTTTATCGCCA
>NZ_JAPDCD010000071.1:0-11929 GCF_027705695.1 Aeromonas sp. QDB62
AACCGCAGATCGTGTTTGATGAACTACGACAGGTTGCTTGATTTGGCGGGTGTTGCACTTCGGAGTTGAATTCGCGCTCCAGTATCCATTATATTAAATGATGACGTTGACACGTTGACACTAAGCCTTAGTGATCCAACAAGATCGTTAACCCAAGTTGCATTAAAGACAGATGGTAACTTTAATATAAAGTCTGATCCAGAAGGCCGAATTAATGTTAAAGGTGACACTGTGGTCATTAATCTAGAGTCATTAAATGGAACCACTTATCATTTTTCACTTGAGCGCGATGATAGTGCCTCCGTTGACAGCCATCGCAGTGATGACAATAGTGGTGGTGGGGCTGTAGATGTTCTTGCCATGTTCTTGCCATGTTCTTGCCATGTTCTTCCTTGGCATACTTGGTTTACGGCGTATGCACTAGAAATAATTAGTCATGTGAGTACAAGCGTATATTGATTTATGTAGAGAGCCACCCATTGGGTGGCTATTTCTATAGTGATTGATCTGTATAACTGATTGCGTGGTTTATTCCAGTCAGATTGTCTCCATCTCTTGCTTTGCTGCCGAGGAGGGGGTGCACTCCAGCTTGTCGATCCGCACCGCCGCCACCTTGAACTCGGGGATCTTGGCGTGGGGATCGGTGGCATTGATGGTGAGCCGGTTGGCCGGGGCTTCGGCAAAGTGGAACGGGATAAAGACCACACCCGGCTGCATCCGTTTGGTGACGAAGGCGGGCAGCTCGATATGGCCGCGGCGGCTGGTGACCTTCACTCGCTCACTGTTGCTGATGCCCATCCGCTCGGCGTCCACCACGCTCATCATCACCCGCGGGCCAGCCAGCTTGTCGAGCCCCTTGGTCTTGCGGGTCATGGTGCCGGTGTGGAACTGCTCCAGCAGGCGGCCGGTGGTGAGCACGATGGGATAGGTCTCGTCGGGTAGTTCGGCGGCATAGCGGAACGGGGTGGCGACCATCTCTCCCTTGCCACGGGTGAACTGCTTGCCGTGGAGCAGGCGCGTGCCTGCGGGAGCAGCGTCGTTACAGGGCCACTGCAATCCTTCCGCCCCCACCTTGTCCCACTGGATGCCGGCGTATTGCGGGGTCACCCGGCAGATCTCGGCGGTGATCTCCTGTGCGTTCTGATAGCGCCAGTCTCCGCCCATGGCGTTAGCGATCTGCTGGATGATCCACCAATCCTCCCGCGCTTCACCCGGCGCCTTGAGGGCGGGGGAGATGCGCTGTACCCGCCGCTCGGTGTTGGTGAAGTGGCCACTCTTCTCGGCAAAGGAGCTGGAGGGGAGTACCACATCGGCGAGCTGGGCGGTTTCGGAGAGGAAGATATCCTGCACTACCAGAAACTCCAGCCGCTTGAGCCCCTCGATGACGTGGTGTTGATCCGGATCGCTTAGCACCGGGTTTTCCCCCATCACATAGAGCCCCTTGATACTGCCCGCGCAGGCGGCATCTATGGTCTCGGTGAGGGTAAGACCGGGCGTGCGCGGCAACTCTGGCTGCTGCCAGGCTGCTGCGAAACGGGCATGTACCTCGGGGTTGGCCACCTTCTGATAGCCGGGCAGGCAGTTGGGCAGCGCCCCCATGTCACAGGCACCCTGCACGTTGGATTGGCCTCGCAGCGGGTTAATGCCGCCCCCTTCGATGCCGATGTTGCCACACAGCAGTTGCAGGTTGGCGATGGCCCGCACGTTGTCGTGGCCAGTGGTGTGCTGGGTGATCCCCATGGAGTAGTAGACGGCAGTGCGCTCGGCGGTGCCGATGAGGCGAGCGAGCGCGATCACCTGCTCGGCCGGTACGCCGGTGACGAGGGCCACCTTGTCCGGTGCATAGGCCGGGGAGAGCACCTCTGCTTGCAGCGCATCGAACCCTTCCACTCGTGCGGCAATATAGGCCTTGTCGTGCCAGTCGTTCTGGATGATCTGCTGCATCAGGCCGTTGAGCAGCATCACGTCGGTGCCGGGGCGGTGGGCCAGATAGAGGCTGGCATGGTCGGCCATCTCGATCCGCTTCGGATCGGCCACTACCAGCCGCGCCTTGCCCGTGGTGACTGCCCGCTTGATATGGGAGCCGATGATGGGGTGGGCCGCCGAGGTGTCGGAGCCGATGATGAAGATGAGATCCGAGTGATCAATGCTCGGGATGTCGTTGGTCATGGCGCCGCTGCCGAGTGACGCTTCCAGCCCGGTGACGGTGGAGGCGTGGCAGAGCCGCGCGCAGTGATCCACGTTGTTGGTGCCCAGCTCCCGGCGCATGAACTTCTGGAACAGGTAGTTCTCTTCGTTGGTGGTTTTGGCCGAAGAGAAACCCGCCAGTGCATCGCTGCCATAGTGCTGACGCAGGGTGGTGAAGCGTTCGGCCACCAGGGCGATGGCCTCCTGCCAGCTGGCGGGTACCAGCTCGCCATCCTTGCGGATGAGCGGGGTGGTGAGGCGCTCCTCGCTCTGGATAAAGTCAAAGCCGAAGCGCCCCTTGACGCAGAGCAGCCCCTGATTGACCGGCGAGTTGCGATTCCCCTCCACATAGCGGATGCGGTTGTGCGCCTCATCGACGTAGAGGGTGACACCGCAGCCGACCCCGCAGTAGGTACAGATGGTATTGACCGGCGTGAGCAGTTCGGTGCGCCCCTGCGACTTGTCGCGGGCATCCACCAGGGCGCCGGTGGGGCAGACCTGTACGCAGGCGCCGCACTGTACGCAGTGGGAGTCGCCCATCGAGAGTCCCGTGTCGAACTGCGGGCGGTTCGACAGGGTGCCATCGCTGTGCTTGGCAAAGCGCAGCACCCCTTGTACCGCTTGCTCACCACAGGTCTGCACGCACTGGCCGCAACCGATGCAGCGGTTGGCATCAAACACGATAAATTCGCTGCAGTTATCCACTGCAAACTTCTGGCACTGACTGGTATCGAGAGCGCTCTGCTCGACCTTGTATTCGGTGGCGTAGTCGCGCAGCGCGCAATCGGTGTTGGCCTGACAGCCGCACTCCAGGCAGCGGCTGGCCTCGCTGCGGGCATCGCTGTCACTCAAGCCACGCTCTACCTCGGCAAAGCTACCCTCCCGCTCGGCATCTGCCAGATGGGGCATGATGCTGCGAGCGACTTTTTTTAGGTGAGCAAACTGGGCGGGATCGACCTGCTTGAGTGTGGGAGCCTTGCAGGCGTTGAAAGGACGAACTGGGTCGATCATGTCACCATGGAGGAACTGATCGATGGCCAGCGCGGCCTTGCGGCCATCGGCGACCGCCTCGATGGCGGTAGCGGGCCCGCGGCGCAGATCGCCGATGGCGAACAGGTTGCCGTGGCCGCTGTGCATGGTCTCGGGATCGGACTCTAAAGTCTGCCAGCGGGTGAAGGGGAGGGTGAGGGGCTCCCCTTCCATAAAGCTGAGATCCGGCTGCTGCGATACCGCCGCAATCACGGTATCAAACTCTTCAATGAGGTACTCGCCAGTGGGCTCCGGGCGGCGACGGCCGGAGGCGTCCGGCTCGCCGAGGACCATCTTCTCGAGGCGCACCTGACAGACGCGACCACGGCTGTCCGGCAGATTCTCCACCGGATTGGTCAGCATCAAAAAGCGGACTCCTTCCTGCTCCGCCTCGTCGATCTCGTACGTTTCGGCAGGCATCTCGGCGCGGGTGCGGCGATAGATAAGGGTTGTCTCGGCGCCGAGGCGTACCGCCGTGCGGGCGCAGTCGATGGCCGTGTTGCCTCCGCCGATCACCGCGACTTTCTTGCCGGTGGTGAGCCGCTTGGCCAGCATACGATCCTTGAGGTAATCGACCCCGAGATAACAACCTGCCAGGGTGCTGCCCGGGTAATCCATCGGCACCGCCTTGGAAGCGCCAACCGCCAGACAGACCGCATCATAGTCGCGGCACAGCGCCGACAGCGTGATCTGGTGGCCCAGTCGCTGCCTGGTGTGGATCCGCATGCCGCTTTGGCACATCAGGTCGATCTCCTGATCGAGGATCGCCTTGGGCAGCCGGTATTCGGGGATGCCGTAGCGCAGCCAGCCACCCGCTTCGGGCATCGCCTCGAACAGATCGACCTTGAACCCTTCGTAACCCAGATAGTAACCGCAGGTGAGGCCGCCCGGGCCGCTGCCGATAATGGCCACCCGCTTGCCCTTGGCGGGCTTCTTTGTCGGTTGATAGGGGGCAACCTCTGCCAGATCGAGATCGGCGGCATGGCGCTTGAGCTGACGAATGGCCAGCGGCTCATCCACCAGCGCGCGGCGGCACTCGGCCTCGCAGAATGCGGGGCAGACCCGGCCAATGGAGAGGGGCATCGGCAGGGTTTGCTTGATAACGGCCATTGCCGCCTCGTGCTCCCCCATGGCGATGTGATGCAGATAGGATTGAATGTCCACCCCGGCCGGACAGGCGCGTTGGCAGGGGGCTTCGCAATCGGCGTAGTGATCCGAAAGGATGCGGCCGAGCGCCTGCTGGCGGTGGGCGCGCAGGGCATCGCTTTGGCTGGTGATCACCATCTCTGCCTCGGGGCGCGTCTCGCAGGCGCGGCGGATGCCAAGACCGGCAATCTCGACCACGCAGAGATCGCATGGCGTCTTGGGGGCGTGGGTGTTGTCACCGCACAGGGAGGGGATGTCGATCTGGTGCTGTTTGGCTATCTGGAGCAGGGTCTGGGTCGGGTTAACCGTCAACTGAGCCCCATCGAGAGTGATGGTGATCATGGCGTCATAAACTCGCTTTCAAGGCGCAGAAAATGCTGCATCTGGCGGAGCCAGCAGGGGAAGCGACAGGGAGGTCACTTGCTATACGCTCACCATAACAAAGGTTATTTACAACTTTATTTGATTTTAAACAGCTTATTGTCCAAAAAAGAAAACGATTTCAGATTGTCTTGTCTACCTCATCAGCACGGCGCACCGTTGAAAATTATTCCTGTTAAAGCTGGCTATTCATTGTGTTATTGCTATTTCGTGCATGTTGCTCAAGCGAGACTTATTGCGCCCATTGTGGGTTCAATCCGCCAGTAGCACCATTTATGATGCAATTTATTTTGCATGAATGGTTGTACGGATGAAGGCAACGGCGAGTGCAGAGCAAAGGGACTGGGTAGCACTCGGCTGGATAGCTGGTTGCTGGAGAGGGTGTGGCAGACATGAAAGCGGGTGGCGAGCCAGACACAAAGAAAATGGCCACCTCTTGCGAGGTGGCCATTCACGTTGCCGGTTGGCACTTTGTTGGCCCGAAGGGGACCGTAGCGGCGGTCAGCCGGGTATCAGGGTGGGCAGCCGGGCTTGCCAGAGCTGGTGCCAGTGCTGCAGTTCGCTGCGTGGCATCGGGCGGGCAGTGAAGAAGCCCTGACAGATATCGCACCCCAGCTTGGCCAGCAGCAGCCAGGTCTCGACATCCTCCACCCCTTCGGCGACCGACTTGAGCCCCAGCTTGCGGGCCAGCTCGATGCTCGATTCGATGATGGCCAGACGGGAGGGGTCGGCATAGCAGCGATCGACAAACGAGCGGTCAAGCTTCAGCTCGGTAAACGGCAGCAGCGCCAGCTGTTGCATCGAGGAGTAGCCGGTGCCGAAGTCATCGATGGAGAGGCCAAAGCCGTGCATCCGCAGCCGGGTCAGCACCTCCAGCGCCTTGCCAATATCCTCGACAAACGAGCTTTCGGTCACCTCCAGGGTGATCAGCTCGGGATTGACGCCCCAGCGTTGGCACTGGTTGATAAGGAAGTGGCAGAGATCCCCCTCGATCAGCGAGGTGGTAGAGAGGTTCATCGACAGATTGAGGGAGAGGCCGGTCTGCTCCCACAGATGACAATCCTGCAACGACTTGTTGATGATGACATCGGTCAGTTGATCGATGAGGCCGTTGTTTTCCGCCAGCGGGATAAACATACCGGGGGAGATCAGCCCATATTCCGGATGCTGCCAGCGGGCCAGCGCCTCCATCCCCACCCATTGGCCGGACGCAAAGCCGACCTTGGGTTGATACCAGGGCAGCAGCTGGTCGTTGTCGAGGGCGCGTTTGAGCTCGTCCACCGAGAGAATGAGGCCATCCTCCTTGCCGGACGGGGTCGATTTTGGTGCCCAAGAGTCTATCAATTGGCGTAACTGCTGCTGACTCGACGGCTTGTCGACCCGGCCCAGCACATGGAGCCCATAGGCCGCGCTCATGCGCAGCACGGCATCCACCACATCATCTTCCAGCGCGCTGGAGAGGATGATACCGCCCCGAAAGCCCCCCAGCGAGAGGCGGCGCAGCAGCGCCATGCCATCCATGCCGGGCATCCGCAGATCGCAGAACAGGATATCGACGGTGTGGCTCTGGCACAGCGCCAGGGCCTCGATGCCGTCTGCGGCCTCCAGCAGTTGCTGATAACCGAGGGCCCGGATCTGGTGCATCAGGGTCTTGCGTTGAAACTCGTGATCCTCAACCACCATGATGACCAATTCATCTGCCGTCTTACTCATCGAGCCATAATCCCATGTCACGTTCAATATTGTTCATCTGTTCCTCAACCCCCTGTGTCAGCAGTTCGAACTCGCTGAGTTGTTTCAGGCGGGCTGCAGATTCCAGTTGTGCCGCCTGCTCTGCCAGCTGTTGTTCCCCAATCATTCTGGCGGCCCCCTTGATGCGGTGGGCAATCTCCACCATCTCTTGGCTATCACCGGAGGAGAGCGCACTCATCATGGCGCGGCAATCTTTGTGGTTGGAGGCCAGATACTCTCTTGCCATGCTTTTAGCGATGGTTTCATCGCCAAACAGATCTTGCCAGCGCGCGACCATATCAGGGTTAATGGATAGCTCCGGTAGGGCTAGCTCAGAGGCAGTGGCTGCCGGCAGCCAGCGTAACAACATCTGGCGCAGTGAATCCAGCGAATAGGGTTTGCACAGCATGTCGTTCATACCAGCCGCTGTCATATTGGCAGCCGCATCCTCCGAGGTATCGGCGGTGACGCCGATGATGGGGGCCTGCTCCCCCTGTTCCCTCAGGCGGCGGGTCAGGGTGTAGCCATCCATCACGGGCATATGGCAGTCGGTGAGCAACAGGGCGAAATCCCGAGTTTGCCAGGCGCGCAGCGCCTTCTCGCCATCCTCCACCACCTCGCACTCCACCCCCAGAATCGCCAGCTGACGGGTCAGCAGTGCCCGATTGACCAGATGGTCATCGGCGACCAGTACCCGCCCGCCCAGTTTTTCGATACTGGTGGCATTGATGGTTACGGCCCGCCCGGTGATCAGCTCGCGGCAGCTTTCGAGCAGCAGATCCGGGTAGAGGGGGGATTGGCCGAGCCGCCACCAGTTTTCCGAGCCCATTCGCCCACGCAATGCTTCGCGCGTGGAGAGCACGACCCCCTTGAGGGGGCAGGATTGCAGCAAGGTGTGCCATTCGTTCCCCAATGCCGCTTCCAGCACGGACTCTTCAGCCAGCAGTAACCCGCTCAGCTGTTCGGTGATCTGGCTTACATCCAGCGGTGTTAATGTGGCTCCCTGTCGCTTCATGATGCTCTGCACGCTTGCATCCTCGCCGAGCCACCACCATTCGCTGCCAGCCAGGGCCGGGGGTTCCCACTGGCAATGAGTAAGCGGAATGGCGAAACGGAAACAGGACCCCTCACCCGCCTGGCTGCTGACCATTAGCGAGCCTCCCATTTTCCTCACCAGCTGATCGCAAATGGTCAGCCCCAGCCCGGTACCACCAAAGCGACGACTGATATCGGATTCCACCTGTTCGAACGGCGTAAAGAGCAGCGGTAGCTTCTCTTTGGCGATGCCGATGCCGGTATCTGTCACCGCGATGAGCAGTTGCTGGTCGTGATAACTGGCCTGGATCGAGATGGAACCCTGTTCGGTGAATTTCACCGCGTTGTTGAGCAGATTGGAGACAACCTGGCCCACTCTGACCGGATCGATGTCGGCCAGATCGGGGAGTGCCTCTTCCCACAAGATCGTGACCTTCAGCCCCTTGCTGTAGGCGCGCGTCGCATGGCCGCGGATAACGTCGCAAATGACTGATTGCAGACGGCAGGATTGATAGTTGAGATGAAGTTGGCCCGCCTCGATTTTGGAGAAGTCGAGAATATCGTTGACCAGATAGAGCAGGTTGTTGGCCGAGCTCTCCACATTGCGCAGCAGATAGCGCTGATCATCATTGAGCTCGCTCATGCGCAACAGCTCCAGCATACCGTGCATGCCCGAGATGGGGGTTCTCAGCTCATGGCTCATGGTCGCCAGAAAACGGCTGCGCGCCTGCATCGCCAGCTCGGCAGCGGCACGCGCTTCACGCAGTGCATGCTCTTGTTGTTTGAGGGTGGTGATGTCCTGTACTACCCCGTTAATTAAACGGTCATCACCCTCTTGTGCCACAAAGTTACCACGCACTTGCAAATAACGCTCTCCGAGACGCGAGGGCACTTTGACCTCCAGCTCCAGCGGCTCAAGGGTGCGGGCATGTGCGGCCACCTCATCAACAAATAGCGCAAGTGCCTCCTCGTTCAAACCGAAGATGGCACCGCCGGATGTGGACTCCATCAAGGAGTCCTGGGGCATGCCCAAAATGTCGCTTGTGCCTTGAGATAGGTAGCGGAATAGCCCCTTACCGGCACCCTGCCAGAGATATTGATAGACAACTCCCGGCATGCTGTCAGTGATATCCCGCAGCCTGGCTTCCACTTCTCGCACTTTGTTTTGGGCGGCTTTGAGTGCACTGACATCGGTCAGTACTGTCAGTACCCCTTGAATAGAACCATCCGGGGCCCGGTATGGCAGTTTGACGTAAACCACATGCAGGGGGACCTCATTTTCACGCTGGGTATAACCCGATCCCTCGAAGATCTCGCCGGTTTCCCAGACTGCACGCTCTTCGCGCAGCATCTGTTGCCGCTCGTCCTCGGTCATATAACCCCAGCCATTGCCTTCGGAGGAGTCACCAATAAAGAGCTTCCGGTATGCCCTGTTGCACAGGGTCAGATTTTGTTGGCGATCCCGTAAGGCCACCATATTGGGCAGGGAGTCGAGCAGAGTCTGGACAAAAGCCAACTGCTCGTTGAGTTTTTTCTCTGCCCGTTGGCGCTGCACAATCTCCTGTTGCAGGGCGCGGTTCCATGCCCAGAACAGGGCAAACAACAGGGCGGCGGCGGCACCGACAATGGCGAACCAGAGCAGCACGGTTTCGGCATTGATACCGGTTTGCACGCTCGTAGAGAGCCAGCGTTTCTCCAGTTTATTGAGCTCTTCCGGCGGTATCGAATAGAGTACTTTGGTGAGGATGCGCTGCAGCATGGGATCTTGCCGGGTTGCCATGGCGAGCGGAAGTCGCAAATCCTTCCCTGTGTAGGTGATCTCATAATGCTCACTCACCTGTGAGTTGATAGAGAGTGTGGGCAGCATGACGTAATCCGCATCGCCGTGATCGAGTAGCGCCAACAAGCGGCCATCACTATTGACATCGACCACTTTGGCTCCGATTTCAAGCAACATGGTCTTGTCTACCGAACCAAGCACCATGCCGACCCGCTTGCCCTTTAACAACGAGATGTTGGATAAAGTGGTGCTGCCTTTGGGGCCAATCACCACTCGGTCGACAAACAGATAGCCGGGGGTAAACAGCGCAAATTGACTGCGTTCAGGAGTCGGGGCTATGGCGGGAATAAAATCGATCTGCTGGATCTTGAGCAGGTTCTGGGTTTCGCTCCAGTTATGGGTACGTACCAGAGAGAACTCCAACCCGGAAAATTGCTGCATCAGTACCATCAGATCCGCCACAAAACCGACCAGCTGGCCACGATAATTGAATTCGCTCATCGATGTCCAATTAGGGGATACACCATAGGTTAGTACCGGATGCTGACTGAGCCACTGCTGTTCCTCGCCAGTAAACTGAACTGACTTAACCTCCCCTGTGCTTGCGTGCTGGCTGGTTCTTGTGGCCTCTAACATGTGACGACGATCTTCAACCGGGATATTGTTGAAGGCTTTGGTGATCAGACCGACCAGTGCCGGGTTGCTCTTGCTCATATTGATGGAAAGGGATGTCGCGCTTACCCAGTCCGGGGTGGCGATGGTAAAGCCAGCTCCAGTATGCTGACCTTGCAACATCACCAGTGAGGGCATATCGGCCAGATAGGCGTCGGCCAGGTGCTGCTTGAGCATAAAGGCTGCTTCGCTGGGACTTTCCGCTTCCGCCACGCGGGGCAATCCCAATTTTTTCAATTCACTGCAAGCATTGACTCCCGTTACACAGACCCAGCGCAGGGTCTGGCTATCCTTTTGCGACAGCACTGTTTTGCCATTATTGAGCAATACCCCGCGTGGCATGGCAAGCAAGAATGGAATTGAGACGATATTGGCTCGCCACTGCTCACCCGGTTGATAGTTGACCAGCATGTCAACTTCTCCGTAGTCAAGCCCGGTCAACGCATTGGCGTAGGAGGGGTAAACCTTGTAGCGCAGGGTCAGGCCGAGTTTTCTGGCGATCTGCTGCGCAATGTCCGGTACCGGGCCGGTAAAGCGCTGATCTGCATCTTTATAGCTGTAGGGTGGATCCCCCATCATCGGCATGCCGATGACCAGTTCCCGGTGTGATGACAACCAGGCGCGCTCAGACAGATCGAATTCGTCTTCGTTGAGGCTGGTATTAGCCAGAGCCAGCATGCACCAGAGCGGTAGCAGGAGAAGCAGGAGCAGGCGATTACATTGGCGGAGCATTAGAAGGTTCCAACAATAATTGGGCACATATCTTATGTGGTCTCAAGGCGCGCTTTCAATGTGAATATGGCATGAAGCTGAATCCCAGCTGAACCAGTAAGTGGTACCGAGCTATATTGTAATTTTCATGCCCTTCACTCTCGCTGATGGGCTCGACCAGCACGTCAGCATACAGCTCGTTTCTCTCGTTGAAAAAATCCATGTTAATCAATTTTTTCAATATTGAGCCGCTGGAGTTGTTATTGCTCACGTTTACGCAAATAGGCGTGACATGATGCCGTTGTTGTGACGATCTAGGGGGTGGAGTGATAGACCACTCCTCGCCCAGACCGTTATAACTCCAGCTCGATAATGGGCAGTTCCCACCGCTCACTTCGAACTTGTTCCTGATAGGCATCGTCTTCCTGCTCTTTGCTCCGCTCAATCATGGCGATGACGTTGGCATGCCGGATAGTGGCAAACTGATTCAGCCAGGTCTGATGAGCACTTTGGGAGAGACGAGCTACGGGGTTTTGACCATGGAAAACATGAAGTTTTTGCAGCTTGTCGAAATCGATACGTACAGCGTCCCCGACGTGTAATTGCCGCAGGTTCTGGTGTATCGGGTGGTTTTCGTTGCTACGTCCGGCATAACCGATATCCAGTTGGCGCATTCCCATAATGGCAAAACGGCGCAGCCGTGCAGGGGCGGTGGCCTGGCTCGACTCGTTGTAACAACGTTCGGTAATGAGAGGGAGGTGGGGATGCCGCTGGTCAGCGCGGGACATAACCACTAACCGTTGGATTGCTCGGGTCATCGCAACATAGAAGAGTCGCCGCTCTTCCTCGATGTTGTTCGCAGCGCTTTCTGCGCAGCGTTGCCATCCGCCATCAAGGATCAAAACATGGTGATACTCCTCCCCTTTAACGCCATGCACCGTGCTGAGAAGCACGCCCTTGCCAAAGCGGATCTGACGTCGCTGTTCGCTCAGGTATTCGTAAAGGAACTGCAGGAAATAGTGCGCTGACAGCGCTTGCTCTCCCTGACTCTCCTGCCATTGGGTAATCAGATCGTACAGCAAGACCTCCCAGCGGTTTGCTTGATCAAGGGTAGGGAGGGGATCGGCCAGTTGTTGCGCTGTCAGGAGTGCGTGGCCTTGTTGATGTAACCAGTTCTGGTAATGTAGTGATGTGATGGACGCCCCCTCCCTGCGCGGTCAGTTTCATACTTAGGCTGACAGCGTTCAACTTGGGGGA
>NZ_JAPDCD010000072.1:0-11448 GCF_027705695.1 Aeromonas sp. QDB62
TTCATCGACCTGGATGCGCTCGTGGCGGGACTGGAGCTGGGCTGACGGAAATTTCTGGGATTCCGGCGTACAACCCCCTGATCTGCTCCCTGGTCGCCACCCCTCGCCGTATGGCTGCAATGCCCCGCTATGTAGGCCGTTTCTATGTGGTTTTCGAGTCGATGCTTTACCAGCAAATGAAAGGGCTCTGCCGCGAGTATCGCGGGGCTTATTGGCTTATGTGGGAGCTGTCGAACGGCGGCTTTTATATGGCTCCTGGGCGTCGTGATGAAATGCTGAACATCGAGGCCATGAACTACTTTAGTGGCCAAATGAGCGCCGATGCTGCCGGGATTACCGCTTGCCTCTACCTCTATAGCCATCTGTCATTTCACACAGAAGGCGCTGACCAGGAGCGGTTTTCAAGGCTGTATCACAGCTTGCGGGATTGGGCTTGTGAGCATGACGAAAAAGAGGCCATCTTGGCCGCAATAGACTAGCAACAGAAAGCCCCGGTGATGGCCGGGGCTCTTAAAGGAGGTGCATAGGTAGAAAAAGAAATGGTGCCCCTGGTATGGCTGCAACCAATCACAGGGGCTTTCACCGGTCAATTTGAGGATAAACGCGATGAATACGGATATTGTATCACTTGCAAAACACATTGGCGACGCTCTGACGGCCCGCCGCCCCGTTCATATGCCGCGCATGAAGATGCGGGAGCTTGGCTTGCTCTTGATTGAACTGAAGGCGTATCGGGAGGCCGCCGCGACCGTTACCCATTGATAAAAAAGCCCCGGCATTGACCGGGGCTATTTGAGGATTTATCGCATGATTAGACCTGAAACGCTTAGGCCGTTCGCTGAAGATTGGCAGGCTCCAACCGCCGATGAAATCAAAGAGGTGTTGGAGCTGATTAGGCAACGAAAAGGGCTTAGTAAGCCTCTCAGTGGCGTTGATGTCGCTGATCTCGTTGGTTTGCCTGGTGAGAGAGGCAGCGGAAAGGGAACCCGAACCTTCAGGCGTTGGGTGAGCAAAACCAACCCTAGCCCTATTGCTTATGGTGCCTGGTCTATCTTGGCCCACCTGGCAGGTTTCGGGGCTATATGGGACGCTGACCGGGATTGAAACCATGACCGAACATAAGGCCGAACGTGCTCCCTGGGGAGACTTCCCGGCAGTAGTGAGGAACGGCGATCTAAAGGATCTCTCTAAAGAACCTGAATACGAAGCCGCCAAACATGGCGACCACAAGGCGATGAGCTATAAGCGCATGAAGCCGGCCGAGGACGAATTGCATTGCGAGATCAAGGCGCTGCTTGATCGCGCCAAGGCTACCGACGACCAGGAGCGTAACGAGCCGGAGCTGGACATTCCTGCCGAGATTTCTCGCCGCGAGAAGCGCCTGGAGGCGATCCAGGCGGCAAAGGCGCGCCTGGAAGCGCGCCAGCGTGAAGCGGACCAGGCCCGGGGGCGCAGCGAAGACGATGGCCGCCGGCCTCGCCATCCGGATGGCTCGGACAAGGGCGGTGGCTCGTACAAACGCGAGTTTGGTGTGCCGGATGACCGTGATCAGGAAAGCTTCACCGATCCGGACAGCCGGATCATGAAACACGCCGGTGGTGGCTCCGAGCAGAGCTACAACGGGTACACAGCGGTCGATGCCGAGCACCAGATCATCGTGGCGGCGGAGTTGACCAACTGCGCCGCGGACAGTCAGGCGCTGCTGGGCATGCTGGCAGCAGTTCAGGCCAACACCGGAGAAATGCCGGCCCAGACGCTGGCGGATGCGGGATTCCGTAGTGAGGCTGTTCTGGCAAAGGTCGCCGATCACCACGGCGATGTCATCGTTGCCCTCGGCCGCGAGGGACGTGAAGATGCCAAGGTCAATGCCAAGACCCATCCGCATACGGCGGCGATTGCGGCGAAATTGAAAACGGAGCAAGGCGATGCAGCTTACCGCCGGCGCAAGTCGATCGTGGAGGCTCCGAATGGTTGGATCAAGGCGGTGATGGGATTGCGTCAGTTCAGCATGAGGGGCCTGGACAAGGTGCAAGCCGAGTGGAAGCTCGTCTGCATGGCGCTAAATCTGAGGCGAATGGCGTATCTGTGAGGGCGAAGGTTAAATGGGGCGGCTCAAATGCACCCCAGTCGTCATAACACGCCGCGCGCCGCAAGATTGGTATCCTTGGCGCCGACGCCTTGCCAATTGCAGAGAGCGCCGCCGCCATCGTCAGTGCTCTACAGAAAACCGGTCACACGGCTCTGCCGCGCAGACTCCTAGCCTAAATGTGACAGTGGTTGGTAATCCATGCCGCCCGCAAGGGCGGCGGTGGTGGGCCAATAGATGATTTTCAGAGCCTTACTGCCCGTTGACGCCCAATCCCTCGAGCGCGAGTCTAGCCGCAGCGGCGATGACGGCCTCGCTGTGCTTGTCATCCTTGTTAGGCGCCCGGGTGTAGACGGCCAACACAATAGGTGCGCGCCCAGTGGGCCAGACGACGGCATAGTCATTTGCCGTGCCATACACTCCGCAGGTTCCGGTTTTGTCTCCGACTGCCCAGTCTGCCGGCACCGCCGCGCGGATGCGGTGGTTGCCGGTCGTGTTTCCCTTTAGCCAATCAACAAACTGCTGCCGCTGCGGCGCAGCCAGTGCAGAGCCCAGTGTCAGTTTTTGTAAGCTTTCCGTCACGGCGCGCGGCGATGAGGTATCGCGCGCATCGCCTGGGATGGCGGAGTTCAGCTCCAGCTCCCAGCGGTCCAGACGGAACGTGGTATCGCCGATAGAGCGCATGAAGGCCGTCAGCCCGGCCGGGCCGCCCAACTCCTTCAGCAACAAATTGGCGGCGGCGTTATCACTGTATTGCACGGCGGCCGCGGACAGCTCCGCCACCGTCATGCCTGTTGTCAGATATTTTTCCGAGATGGGTGACCACGGAACCAGCGCATTTTTGCCGTAACGGATGGGTGTGTCCAGCAAGCCGGCCTGCTGCTGGCTGCGAGCCAGCACAGCGGCAGCAAGAAAGCCCTTGAATGAGCTGCACAGTGGGAAGCGCTCCTCAGCGCGGTAACTTACAGTTGCGCCTGAGCCGGTATCCATCGCGTACACACCGATGGAGCCGCCAAAGTCCTGTTCGAGTTTAGCGAATGGTTCCGCGACGAGGTTGGTCAGCGCGGTGGCAGAAAAGCCAGCCAGCGGCCATGAGAGACAAGACAGCAGAACTAGACGGCGATACAGTGACATCAACGATATTCCTTGTTTGAAGGTGGAGCTAGGTGTAGCGGCCGGATGTAATCAGGCCGCTACAGCTGGGATTAGGGGTCTGACGCTCAGTGGAACGAAAACTCACGTTAAGGGATTTTGGTCATGAGATTATCAAAAAGGATCTTCACCTAGATCCTTTTAAATTAAAAATGAAGTTTTAAATCAATCTAAAGTATATATGAGTAAACTTGGTCTGACAGTTACCAATGCTTAATCAGTGAGGCACCTATCTCAGCGATCTGTCTATTTCGTTCATCCATAGTTGCCTGACTCCCCGTCGTGTAGATAACTACGATACGGGAGGGCTTACCATCTGGCCCCAGTGCTGCAATGATACCGCGAGACCCACGCTCACCGGCTCCAGATTTATCAGCAATAAACCAGCCAGCCGGAAGGGCCGAGCGCAGAAGTGGTCCTGTAACTTTATCCGCCTCCATCCAGTCTATTAATTGTTGCCGGGAAGCTAGAGTAAGTAGTTCGCCAGTTAATAGTTTGCGCAACGTTGTTGCCATTGCTGCAGGCATCGTGGTGTCACGCTCGTCGTTTGGTATGGCTTCATTCAGCTCCGGTTCCCAACGATCAAGGCGAGTTACATGATCCCCCATGTTGTGCAAAAAAGCGGTTAGCTCCTTCGGTCCTCCGATCGTTGTCAGAAGTAAGTTGGCCGCAGTGTTATCACTCATGGTTATGGCAGCACTGCATAATTCTCTTACTGTCATGCCATCCGTAAGATGCTTTTCTGTGACTGGTGAGTACTCAACCAAGTCATTTTTCAATATTATTGAAGCATTTATCAGGGTTATTGTCTCATGAGCGGATACATATTTGAATGTATTTAGAAAAATAAACAAATAGGGGTTCCGCGCACATTTCCCCGAAAAGTGCCACCTGACGTCTAAGAAACCATTATTATCATGACATTAACCTATATGTCAAGACCCGGCTGGTTATACACGCGTTTCCTGAACAATTCAGGGCGTTTTTCATGCCATTCCTTGAGCGCCTGAACGGGTGTTTTGTGTTGGAGCGCGCGTTGCGGAATGCTGTGGTTGTAGATCTTGACGTAATTGCGCAGCGTCGATTCCAGTTCGGCAGCTGAACCAAAACGGGTCTGGTTGACGATGTCGCTGATACGACCGTTGAAGCGCTCCACCATGCCGTTGGTCTGCGGATGACGAGGCGGGATGAGCCGGTGCTCGATGCCGAGCTGCTTGCACAGGCGGTCGAACACGTGTGTGCCGCTGGGTTCCTTCTTCTTGCCGCCAGCCGTGAAGCGGTCGGTGAACTGGCTGCCGTTGTCGGTCAGAAGCTTGACGATCTTGACGGGACAGGCTTGCTGGACTTTGTTGAGGAAGTCGCCACTGCTGCCATCGGTCTGGTCGGCATAGAGCTCGATGAAGACCCAGCGCGTAGCACGGTCGATGGCAACGAAGAGATAGCGCCTTGCCGTCTCGTCGGGCATCTGCGGCAGGTACTTGATGTCGATGTGCACAAAGCCCGGCTCGTAGTCCTTGAAGGTCTTTTTCGTGGCGGGCGCAGTGCCTTCCTGCTCGACCAGGTTACGTAGATCCGAGACACCGTGGCGGCGCAGGCAACGTCCCAGGCCGGCACGCGAGACGGCTGGATTGATGAACTCGCGCGTGACCGCCAGCAGGTCGTCCGTGGGCAGCAGCAACGTCTTGCGCAGCTCCACCACGATGAGCTCCTGCTCGGGCGTGAGCGTCGTGTACATCTTGTTCGGCGCATGCGACTTGTCTTCAGGAGACTCGCGGTTTTGCCACTTTCGGATGGTTTGGCGGGTGACGTTGTACATCCTGGCCAGTTCGGCCTGCGGGAGCGTCGAGTTCCTGATTTCCTCACGGATCAGGTGGGTAGTACGGGCTTGGCTGTGCAGTGCCTGGGTCATCGAGTTGCCAGTGAAGAGTCGGATTGGAACAGTGTACGCAAAACGTGTCTGGCCTTGAAGAGCGGCCAGCTACGCATGGGTACATGATCCCACGAGTCCAGACACCTATAAAAATAGGCGTATCACGAGGCCCTTTCGTCTTCAAGAATTTTATAAACCGTGGAGCGGGCAATACTGAGCTGATGAGCAATTTCCGTTGCACCAGTGCCCTTCTGATGAAGCGTCAGCACGACGTTCCTGTCCACGGTACGCCTGCGGCCAAATTTGATTCCTTTCAGCTTTGCTTCCTGTCGGCCCTCATTCGTGCGCTCTAGGATCCTCCGGCGTTCAGCTTGTGCCACAGCCGACAGGATGGTGACCACCATTTGCCCCATATCACCGTCGGTACTGATCCCGTCGTCAATAAACCGAACCGCGACACCCTGAGCATCAAACTCTTTTATCAGTTGGATCATGTCGGCGGTGTCGCGGCCAAGACGGTCGAGCTTCTTCACCAGAATGACATCACCTTCCTCCACCTTCATCCTCAGCAAATCCAGCCCTTCCCGATCTGTTGAACTGCCGGATGCCTTGTCGGTAAAGATGCGGTTAGCTTTTACCCCTGCATCTTTGAGCGCTCTGATCTGAATATCGAGGGACTGCTGGCTGGTTGAGACCCGCGCATAACCAAAAATTCGCATAAAATGTACCTTAAATCGAATATCAGACACGATGTGTCTATTATGCCAAAATGACGATTTAATGGACACTCAAACGAAGCCGTTTTACTATGTCTGATAATTTATAACATTTCGGACGGTTGCAAAAATGTTACTAAATGCCCGTCAGGCAGGGAGGCCGATATGCCCGTTGACTTTCTGACCACTGAGCAGACTGAAAGCTATGGCAGATTCACCGGTGAACCGGATGAGCTTCAGCTGGCACGATATTTTCATCTTGATGAAGCAGACAAGGAATTTATCGGAAAAAGCAGAGGTGATCACAACCGTCTGGGCATTGCCCTGCAAATTGGATGTGTCCGTTTTCTGGGCACCTTCCTCACCGATATGAATCATATTCCTTCCGGCGTCCGGCATTTTACCGCCAGACAGCTCGGGATTCGTGATATCACCGTTCTTGCAGAATACGGTCAGAGGGAAAATACCCGCCGTGAGCATGCAGCGCTGATACGTCAGCACTATCAGTATCGTGAATTTGCCTGGCCCTGGACATTTCGCCTTCATGTACAGAACCTTAAGCGGCAAGCGAATTAATAATACCGTCTAACGTGTTGTTTTGCTTGGATTTTCTCTGCCTACTCTTTTTGCCGTTTTTGGATAAATACACCATTGCCCACTCCAACTTCTCTGTTATTTCCTGCCACGCACCATGGATGATGCTCGCCAATATCGGCATTAACCAAAGCGCGCTGTTTTTGGCAATCTTCAGCATCGATAACTCCGCGCTGCCAATCAGCGTCAGCGCCAGCCGACGTTTGACCAGCAAGGCCAGCAAACTAGCCCAGATCAAGCCTTCCGCTATCGCTTTTTGTCGTGTCGCGAACGCCTTCAACCGGTTATGTGATTTCAGCTCTTTGAACAACAGTTCGATCTGCCAACGGCAACGATACAATGCCATCACCTTCTCGGCTGGCCATCGCTCACGCGGAAGATTGGTCATCCATATACAGAACCGTTTTTCCTCTGCAAACCAACGTCTTATGAGTCGATATTTATACTTTCCCGAACTCACATCCAGATCCAGAACCTCGGCTCTGCAGCTTCTCCGATCGATATCCTTGAGCTTTTTTCCGAGTAACTTGGGCATTTCCCTGCCGTCCTGTCGGTAAGCTGCCTGTACTTTGGGATTGAGATTTTGACTCCCTCTGACCAGATAGCTTCCTTTGGCTTTGGTCACATCAGCAAAGTACTCGCGGCTGATGTAACCGGCATCCGCCAATAACAGTTTGTTATTTAACGAATTTTCGGCCGGAAGATGCTTGCGCTCCGATTCGGTATCCGCCGTGATACTCATCGATATCGGCGACTGGTCCAGCAAGGACATGGTCATATGACACTCTACCGCAGCGGGGCTGTGCTTATTGAATCGGCCCGGGAAATGTTCTGCCAATTGCGGATGTAACGCGAATGACGACCCGTCCTGCAGCAGTACCTGCTCAAAGCCTGCCAGTCCGTGGGCGTCCGGTAGACACTCCTTGAGGCGTAAGGCGATGGCTCGTTCAACCAGTGCGCGCATGAACAAGGGAAAACCCTGCTTGCGTAACTGGTTGTGAAAGGGTTTATACGCTATTTGGTCAGTATCATGGAGCTGCAACGCATTGAAATGGCGATGCAAACCAGCAATACCATCCACCTTGTCGCAACCAAGCCCTGAGAGCAGAGCCGGGAGTAGTCTCGCAGGCTGGATATCCCGGAGTCGCTGACAAAAACCGGTAAATTTACCGATCCGGTTGAGTTCAGAAGAGCTAAGAAGTTGCTTGAGGTACTGGGTTGCATTGATAATAGTCATGGCTTCGGGCGTGTCGGTTTTTTTTTGCGATTAAATCAGATCACAAACGAAGCCTTTTTTCTATCTATTTCAATTGGTTGTAGCTAAAGATCCTGTACATGACAGGTCACTGCAGCGGCCAAACTGTTGCCACATCTCAGTTCAGGAGGAAACGCAATGACTCAGGAAAGGATCCAGACCCGCTACCCACTCGGCGGCCCCTTCGCCACCCAGGCTGAGCTGGAGCAGGCCATCACCCAGGCCATAACGACCCACAGACAAGATTTCTTCCCTCTGCTGGAACGGCTGGTGGACGTGGGGGACACCCGGGTCAACCTCAGTCAGGAGAACCCGCTGCGGGTGCTCAGCATCGAACTCGCTGACGGCCGTGAAGGAGTGGCCCATATCAACTACGAGTCCAACTTCGCCGAGAGCTGCCTGATTATCAACGAATACGACCAGCACCAGACCAGCCTGGCCTTTCGCCTCGACGGGGATGCACTTATCTTCGACGTCGAACTGCCGATCGCGTGGAATTTCAATAACTGAAGATTCAGCGGTGTAATGCCGCCTGGTTGCTACACCCGGTCAGCCAGCTCCCCTCACCCTAACCCTCTCCCAAAGGGAGAGGGGATCAGCCCGTGCCAACCTCCAGCCGTGGTAGTCACTCCATACTCTGCTGTTATTTCAGGCGCCTGTAATCTTCCCCATATGGCTGTCATCTGAATAGCAATATCCAGCATATAGCCACCATAACCCTCACTCATGTACAGGATCTTTAGCGGCAACCAATTGAAATAGATATAAAAAAGGCTTCGTTTGTGATCTGATTTTATCGCCAAACAAAATCAACACGCGCGAAGCCTATGACTATTATCAACGCTAATTACTATCTGGAGCAACTCTTGGCTCCCGCCGCACTCGAGCGCATTGCTCGGCTCTGCAAGTTTTGTCTGCGTCAGCGTGCCATTACCCCAGCCATGCTCGTACCTGCACTGCTGCGGGCCATGGGAGGCGACCAGGTCAATGACATTGCCGGTTTACACCGCCATTTCAATGCCTTGCAACTGGTAAACACCCATCAGGTTTCTTACAAACCGTTTCACAATCAGCTGCGCAAAGAGAGCTTTGCCCTGTTTATGAAAGCCCTGGTCGAGCGGGCCATCGCCTTGCGTATCGACCATCAACTCAAAGCAGCCTCCCTCGGCGCGTTCAAGCAGGTGTTACTGCACGATGGCACCTCCTTTGCGGTGCATCGGCGCCTTGCTGCTGATTTTCCCGGCCGGTTCAAGACCATCAGTCCGGCAGCTATCGAGTGCCATATGACCATGTCACTGTCGGAGCAGAGCCCGTTGTGCATGAGTGTGTCTGCCGATACCGCAGGGGAACGGCAATTTCTGCCTGAAGCCCACACGCTGACCAACTGCCTGCTGCTGGCTGACGCAGGTTACATTGACAGGGCTTGGTTTGAGCAGGTGAACGACGCTGGCGGATTTTATCTGGTGCGCGGCACGAAAAGCCTGAACCCCAAGATAATCCAAGCCTGGCGCGGTGATGGACGGGAAGTACCCAAGCTGGCGGGACTATCTCTGAGAGAGGCCGGACGGCGACGCTGTCGGGCCGAGGTACTGGATATGGTGGTGAAGTCCGGCCAGGTCGAGTACCGGTTGATCCGGCGCTGGTTTGCTGAGGAAAAGCGGTTCTGTCTGTGGATGACGAACCTACCGCGAGCAGCATGGTCAGCAGAGCAGGTGATGAGCCTGTATCGCTGCCGTTGGCAGGTGGAGTTGTTATTTAAAGAGTGGAAATCGCACAACCGGCTCAAGGGGTTTGTGACGGGCGAGAAAGCGATTGCCGAGGGGTTGGTGTGGACGAGCCTGCTGTCGCTGGTGATGAAGAGACGGGTCGCGCAGAGTGTGATGAGTGGGGCGCTATCGATGCTGAAAGCGTCGAAGAACAGTGCGACGTGGTGGCTACCGCTATTGGAAGCAGTGGCCCATAGGGCGCTGACAGAAATAAGGGAAAGATTGGAATGGGCTGCCGATTATTTGGCCAAGAACGCCTGCCGAACCAAGCAGAGAAAGTCGATACAGAACAGGACCTTGGAAGGCGTTTTAAATGGACTCGCCGCTTAAGGTCCTGTACATGAAGGGGCGTTACGGTAAATCCGCCGCCCCTTTTTGCTGCCTATCAAAATCGCAATTACAGATTTCCGTATTTCTTCAAAAGCAGTTCGCGCACCTCGTCCGCGATCTTGGCTCCGCGCGATGCACATTGCATCTTGATTGCGCGGTGCAGGCTTTCGGGGATGTCGATGGTGAGCCGCTTCATCGGCTCAGGTGCATTGCCGGTGCTGCGGTTCTCTACCCACTCATCGGCGGAGGCCTGCGCACTCTTGCTGGTCGGCTTGGCGCCGATGGTGACCTTCTTGCTCATCGTGCAATCTCCATCAATTCTGCCATGACGGCATCGATCTCTGCGGCGGCTGGACCGGTCTCATCAGTTTCATGAACAGCGCGGCCTTGGGCTGCGGCCTCTGCGAACACTACGCGCTGGGTGATACTGGCGGTTAGGACAGGTATGGGGTAGGCGGCCAGAGCTGCACCAACATCCCGCCCTATGGCTGTATTTGCGATTTTACGATTAACCACAAAAGCGGCTTTCAGTCCTTCCTTGTAGATGCGAGCCTCTTCAATCAGCTTCACCACCTCGTCTGCTGCCCAGATGTCGTAGGGGCTGGGTTGTACCGGGATCAGCACCACATCAGCGGCCATGATCGCGGAGCGAGCGAGGTCGGTTACCCGTGGTGGTCCGTCGATGACAATGTGGTCATAGCCCTGGCCGAGTTGTCCGATCTCCTTATGCACGGTGGCTCTGGGGAGGCCGACGACCGAGAACAGGGGCTCGCCATCACGAGCTGCGGCCCAGTCCAGGGCGGAGCCTTGTGGATCGGCATCGATCAGAAGAACCCGAAAGCCGCGGCGGGCCAAGCTAGCCGCCAGGTTCACGCTGAGGGTGGTCTTGCCAACGCCGCCCTTCTGGTTGAGCAGTCCGATGATCATGGTTGAATTCTCATTATTTGTGGTTTTGTAAAAATACAGAAAAGCACATGCAATGAGCAATCAAAATAAGTTCCAGACTCCATGAGTTCGTCCGGCCTGCACTCCCTAGTTCTGGTTGTGCAACGGTATTGCCAGTATTACAATGTAATGGCGTTTGAAATTACAAAGTGAGGCGGTTATGGGCACGATTAACCTGCGCATTGATGATGAACTGAAGGCACGTTCATTTGCGGTGCTGGACAAATTGGGGGTGACCCCCTCGGATATTATCCGGCAAACCCTGGAGTATGTGGCCTCTCAGGGGCGGAGCCCGTTTCGCACTACCGTGGTGACGGAGGACGAAGAGGCACTGTTAGCCATCGTGCGAGAGCGCTTGGCCAGCCCGCAGAAAGGCATCAAGGTATCGCTGGATGACCTTTGAACTCGAGTTTGATCCGCGAGCGTGGAAAGAGTGGAAAAAGTTGGGCGATACCGTTCGCCAGCAGTTCAAAAAGAAACTTTCAGAGGTGATCGAGCGCCCCAGGATTGAGGCAAACAGGCTGAATGGGATGTCTGATTGCTACAAGATCAAATTGCGTGGCGCGGGGTATCGGTTGGTTTACCAGGTACAGGATGATCGGGTGGTGGTATTCGTGGTCGCAGTGGGGAGGCGCGAACGGGAAGAGGTATATCTGGACCTGATTACCCATGACCCTCAGCCAGCTTCAAGAGCCGATATGGCATCGGAGGGCTTGCCACGACTGCATGCCCCA
>NZ_JAPDCD010000073.1:0-11351 GCF_027705695.1 Aeromonas sp. QDB62
AAAGTAAACTGGATGGCTTTCTTGCCGCCAAGGATCTGATGGCGCAGGGGATCAAGATCTGATCAAGAGACAGGTTTTTGTGTCCGCACTTACAGGAAACTTGGGGTCGAATTTAACATCAAGCATAAAAGCCAAGAAAAATGCGATCACCATTCTAAACACACTAAATTTATAAAAAATCTAATGGCAAAATCGCCCAACCCTTCAATCAAGTCGGGACGGCCAAAAGCAAGCTTTTGGCTCCCCTCGCTGGCGCTCGGCGCCCCTTATTTCAAACGTTAGACGGCAAAGTCACAGACCGCGGGATCTCTTATGACCAACTACTTTGATAGCCCCTTCAAAGGCAAGCTGCTTTCTGAGCAAGTGAAGAACCCCAATATCAAAGTTGGGCGGTACAGCTATTACTCTGGCTACTATCATGGGCACTCATTCGATGACTGCGCACGGTATCTGTTTCCGGACCGTGATGACGTTGATAAGTTGATCATCGGTAGTTTCTGCTCTATCGGGAGTGGGGCTTCCTTTATCATGGCTGGCAATCAGGGGCATCGGTACGACTGGGCATCATCTTTCCCGTTCTTTTATATGCAGGAAGAACCTGCATTCTCAAGCGCACTCGATGCCTTCCAAAAAGCAGGTAATACTGTCATTGGCAATGACGTTTGGATCGGCTCTGAGGCAATGGTCATGCCCGGAATCAAGATCGGGCACGGTGCGGTGATAGGCAGCCGCTCGTTGGTGACAAAAGATGTGGAGCCTTACGCTATCGTTGGCGGCAATCCCGCTAAGAAGATTAAGAAACGCTTCACCGATGAGGAAATTTCATTGCTTCTGGAGATGGAGTGGTGGAATTGGTCACTGGAGAAGATCAAAGCGGCAATGCCCATGCTGTGCTCGTCTAATATTGTTGGCCTGCACAAGTATTGGCTCGAGTTTGCCGTCTAACAATTCAATCAAGCCGATGCCGCTTCGCGGCACGGCTTATTTCAGGCGTTATGCAGCCAAATCCCAACAATTAAGGGTCTTAAAATGGTAAAAGATTGGATTCCCATCTCTCATGATAATTACAAGCAGGTGCAAGGACCGTTCTATCATGGAACCAAAGCCAATTTGGCGATTGGTGACTTGCTAACCACAGGGTTCATCTCTCATTTCGAGGACGGTCGTATTCTTAAGCACATCTACTTTTCAGCCTTGATGGAGCCAGCAGTTTGGGGAGCTGAACTTGCTATGTCACTGTCTGGCCTCGAGGGTCGCGGCTACATATACATAGTTGAGCCAACAGGACCGTTCGAAGACGATCCGAATCTTACGAACAAAAGATTTCCCGGTAATCCAACACAGTCCTATAGAACCTGCGAACCCTTGAGAATTGTTGGCGTTGTTGAAGACTGGGAGGGGCATCCTGTTGAATTAATAAGGGGAATGTTGGATTCGTTGGAGGACTTAAAGCGCCGTGGTTTACACGTCATTGAAGACTAGTCCTTTGCATAACAAAGCCATCAAACCGGACGCCAGAGATTCCGCGCCTGTTGCGCATGGCTTCGCCATTTTATGCGCAATAGGCGCGCCACCCTGTCGCCGTTTATGGCGGCGTTAGATGCACTAAGCACATAATTGCTCACAGCCAAACTATCAGGTCAAGTCTGCTTTTATTATTTTTAAGCGTGCATAATAAGCCCTACACAAATTGGGAGATATATCATGAAAGGCTGGCTTTTTCTTGTTATCGCAATAGTTGGCGAAGTAATCGCAACATCCGCATTAAAATCTAGCGAGGGCTTTACTAAGCTTGCCCCTTCCGCCGTTGTCATAATCGGTTATGGCATCGCATTTTATTTTCTTTCTCTGGTTCTGAAATCCATCCCTGTCGGTGTTGCTTATGCAGTCTGGTCGGGACTCGGCGTCGTCATAATTACAGCCATTGCCTGGTTGCTTCATGGGCAAAAGCTTGATGCGTGGGGCTTTGTAGGTATGGGGCTCATAATTGCTGCCTTTTTGCTCGCCCGATCCCCATCGTGGAAGTCGCTGCGGAGGCCGACGCCATGGTGACGGTGTTCGGCATTCTGAATCTCACCGAGGACTCCTTCTTCGATGAGAGCCGGCGGCTAGACCCCGCCGGCGCTGTCACCGCGGCGATCGAAATGCTGCGAGTCGGATCAGACGTCGTGGATGTCGGACCGGCCGCCAGCCATCCGGACGCGAGGCCTGTATCGCCGGCCGATGAGATCAGACGTATTGCGCCGCTCTTAGACGCCCTGTCCGATCAGATGCACCGTGTTTCAATCGACAGCTTCCAACCGGAAACCCAGCGCTATGCGCTCAAGCGCGGCGTGGGCTACCTGAACGATATCCAAGGATTTCCTGACCCTGCGCTCTATCCCGATATTGCTGAGGCGGACTGCAGGCTGGTGGTTATGCACTCAGCGCAGCGGGATGGCATCGCCACCCGCACCGGTCACCTTCGACCCGAAGACGCGCTCGACGAGATTGTGCGGTTCTTCGAGGCGCGGGTTTCCGCCTTGCGACGGAGCGGGGTCGCTGCCGACCGGCTCATCCTCGATCCGGGGATGGGATTTTTCTTGAGCCCCGCACCGGAAACATCGCTGCACGTGCTGTCGAACCTTCAAAAGCTGAAGTCGGCGTTGGGGCTTCCGCTATTGGTCTCGGTGTCGCGGAAATCCTTCTTGGGCGCCACCGTTGGCCTTCCTGTAAAGGATCTGGGTCCAGCGAGCCTTGCGGCGGAACTTCACGCGATCGGCAATGGCGCTGACTACGTCCGCACCCACGCGCCTGGAGATCTGCGAAGCGCAATCACCTTCTCGGAAACCCTCGCGAAATTTCGCAGTCGCGACGCCAGAGACCGAGGGTTAGATCATGCCTAGCATTCACCTTCCGGCCGCCCGCTAAATATCTCCTTTTGGGTTGTTAATAAAACATCCAATAAGTTGACTGTGCGTGAAAAAGAAAGTTTTGTGTGATGGCGTTGAAGATCGCACCGTTAAGCTCTTATGTGGGATGGTGCAGAGCTCGACGACTACCGATAAAACGCAACCGCCGCAAACAGACAAGAAAAAGCCCCAACTGATAACAGTTGGGGCTTCAGTATTGTGATTGGTGGAGCAATAGCACCCTGAACCCAAAACCTTCTCGCTCAACCGGTAGTGGCTGATAACAACTCGTGAGGGCTATTGCGGGTTAAGCATTTAGCGATGTCTAGGGCCAGACTGGACGTCTGAACGCAAGCCGCTGATACTGTACATAACCACAGTATCAGCGGAGGATACCCATGTCGCTGGCAAGGAACGCCACGGCGAGTCAATCGCCCACTCAAACAAACGGTTACGAACGCCACCAACCCGACCAGACGCTGCTCTACCAGCTGGTTGAGCAGCACTACCCAGCCTTCAAAGCCTCACTCGAAGCCCAAGGTCAACACCTGCCTCGCTACATCCAACAAGAATTCAACGACCTCCTCCAATGTGGCCGTCTGGAGTATGGTTTCATGCGGGTTCGCTGCGAGGATTGTCATCACGAGCGTCTGGTCGCCTTCAGCTGTAAACGACGCGGCTTTTGCCCTAGCTGCGGTGCCCGCCGGATGGCCGAGAGTGCGGCGCTGCTGATAGACGAAGTCTTCCCCAAGGAGCCCATTCGCCAGTGGGTGCTCAGCTTTCCTTTCCAGCTACGCTTTTTGCTGGCTCGCCATCCCCAGCTGATGGGCCAGGTCTTGAGTATCGTCTATCGTACACTCTCAACTCATCTGATCAAAAAAGCCGGTTACACCAAAGCCTCTGCACAAACTGGCTCAGTGACTCTTATCCAACGCTTTGGCTCCGCGCTAAATCTCAATGTCCACTACCACATGCTGTTTCTCGATGGTGTCTATGCCGAAGATGACTATGGCAAGCAACGCTTCCATCGTGTCAAGGCACCCACTTACGATGAGCTGAATACGCTCGCTCACACCCTCAGCCATCGCATCGCTCGCTGCATGGAAAAGCGTGGGATTTTGGAGCGTGATGCCGAGAATACGTGGTTGACACTGGAAGAGGGCGAAGACGATACGCTGACTCAATTACATGGTGCTTCGGTTACGTATCGCATTGCCGTCGGCCCCCAGCAAGGGCGCAAAGTCTTCACCCTGCAAACCTTGCCAGGGCGTGAGGATAAAGCCGACTCAAGCAGTCGAGTAGCCAACCATGCTGGTTTCTCGCTACACGCCGGTGTGATGGCCGAAGCGCATCAGCGGGATAAGCTTGAGCGCTTGTGTCGCTACATTAGTCGGCCAGCGGTTTCAGAAAAACGTCTGGCATTAACCGCCAATGGGCAGGTGCGTTACGAGCTCAAAACTCCGTACCGCAATGGCACCACCCATGTGATCTTCGAGCCGCTGGACTTCATCGCCAAACTCGCTGCGTTGGTACCTAAGCCGCGAGTCAACCTCACACGCTTCCACGGCGTCTTTGCACCGAACAGCAAACACCGAGTTCAAGTAACACCCGCCAAGCGGGGCAAGAAGCCCGACAAATCGGAAGGTCTCGATACTAACTGGCGTGACAAGAGTCCTGCAGAGCGCCACCGCGCCATGACCTGGATGCAACGCCTCAAGCGAGTCTTCAATATTGATATTGAAGTCTGCGAACACTGCGGCGGTCACGTCAAAGTGATTGCCAGCATCGAAGATCCGAAGGTCATTGAGCAGATTCTCAAGCATCTGAAACAGAAAACAGCCAAGGCGAATGCCGCCAAGCAGCGTGAGCTGCCACCAGAACGAGCGCCGCCACTGACTCCCAGCCTGTTCGATCCATCACAGAGTCGTCTCTTTGACTGACGACCCCAAATCCAACACTGCTCAACACTGCCAACTTTTAAACGGGGCGGTGGGGCAGTTTGTATCTCTCGAGCTATCAGGCTAGAGATTTTACCGCCAAATCGAACCTTATTAGAGCGGTTTAGGCTGGACCGGCAGTTAAAATTGGGGCTTGAGCGGTAAACGAGTGAGGGAATTTCAGGTAAGATACTTCGGATGAGGAGCAAAAAGGTGGTTTATACTTCCTATACCCAAAAGAGGGGGCGGCTTCACACAGACTTCACAGAGCCTCATCGGCAGCACACCTTGCGGGGCTATGCTGGGCTCATCAGTCGCCGCCATGGCGATACCTTGCTAACGACAGTCAGGAGACATGCAATGCAACAACGACAATCCATCCTGTGGGGGGCCGTGGCCACCCTGATGTGGGCCGGTCTGGCCCATGCAGGTGAGACTTCACCGATCGATCCCCTGCGCCCCGTGGTGGATGCCAGCATCCGGCCGCTGCTCAAGGAGCACAGGATCCCGGGCATGGCGGTGGCCGTGCTCAAGGATGGCAAGGCCCACTATTTCAACTACGGTGTGGCCGATCGGGAGCGCGCAGTCGGTGTCAGCGAGCAGACCCTGTTCGAGATAGGCTCCGTGAGCAAGCCCCTGACCGCGACCCTAGGAGCCTATGCGGTGGTCAAGGGAGCGATGCAACTGGATGACAAGGCGAGCCGGCACGCCCCCTGGCTCAAGGGATCCGCCTTTGACAGCATCACCATGGGGGAGCTGGCTACCTACAGCGCGGGCGGCTTGCCGCTGCAATTCCCCGAGGAGGTGGATTCGCTCGAGAAGATGCAGGCCTACTACCGCCAGTGGACCCCAGCCTACTCGCCGGGTTCCCATCGCCAGTACTCTAACCCCAGCATAGGGCTGTTCGGCCACCTGGCGGCGAGCAGCCTGAAGCAGCCGTTTGCCCAGTTGATGGAGCAGACGCTCCTGCCGGGGCTTGGCCTGCACCACACCTATGTCAATGTGCCGAAGCAGGCCATGGCGAGTTATGCCTATGGCTATTCGAAAGAGGACAAGCCCATCAGGGTCAGCCCCGGCATGCTGGCGGACGAGGCCTACGGCATCAAGACCAGCTCGGCGGATCTGCTGCGCTTTGTGAAGGCCAACATCAGCGGGGTTGATGACAAGGCGTTGCAGCAGGCCATCTCCCTGACCCACAAAGGGCACTACTCGGTAGGCGGGATGACCCAGGGACTGGGTTGGGAGAGTTACGCCTATCCCGTCAGCGAGCAGACATTGCTGGCGGGCAATTCGGCCAAGGTGATCCTCGAAGCCAATCCGACGGCGGCGCCCCGGGAGTCGGGGAGCCAGATGCTCTTCAACAAGACCGGCTCGAGCAGCGGCTTCGGCGCCTATGTGGCCTTCGTGCCGGCCAAAGGGATCGGCATCGTCATGCTGGCCAACCGCAACTATCCTATCCCGGCCAGGGTGAAAGCGGCCCACGCCATCCTGACGCAACTGGCCAGGTAATGGTGCGCCGTCGCTGAGCCTTGAGGGCACGTCGCATCGCGGCGTGCCCGTTACCTCGGACCCGACCCCTCAAGGGCGACCTGGCAGGGGGCGGGTCGATGAGCATGCCAATCCGGACCTCTCCTGCGGGAGATGTCCGGATTGGCATCCACCGAGTGCCATCTCGTCACTAGGCCCCGGCAGGCCGCCCGCTCTATAGTGCCCGGCATCTTCCTCTGCTTTTGCAGGATTGAGTTGTCAATCTCGCTGACAGCGCACCTGTGATGGTGAAACCTGCTGCTATGGAGCCTTCATGGGTATGTTTCTGCTGTGTACTTTTCTGATGATCATCCTCTATCCCCTCGGGATCGATCTCTATCTGGTGGCCGTCCCCCGCATTGCGCAAACCCTGCAGGGGAGCGAGGCGCAGATCCACACCGCTTTTTCCATCTATCTGCTGGGCATGGCGGCTACCGTGCTGCCGGGGGGCATGCTGGCGGATCGCCATGGCAGGCGCCCCGTGGTGCTGGGGGGCGCCCTCATCTTCGTGGTCGCCTCCCTGGTGGCGGCGGAGGCAACCGGCATCGCCCAGTTTTATCTGGGGCGTTTCTGGCAAGGGGTGGGCGCTGGAGCGCTCTACATCATGACCTTCACCGTGCTGCGGGATGTGCTGAGCCAGGCGCGCCTCGCGATGGCCCTCTCCCTCATCAATGGCGTGATCTGCGTCATTCCGGTGCTGGCTCCCGTACTCGGTTATCTCATCCTGTCGCACTTCGAGTGGCGCGGCATCTTCGTGGGCATGGCGCTGGTGGCCGCCATCAGTGCCCTGGTCAACCTGCGACTGCTCAAGGAGACCCGCCCCGCCCGCCAGCCTGCGGGAGCATCGCCGCTGGCCCTGCTGGGCATGGCCCCCTTCATGCAGCGCGCCTTGCTGACCAGCGCCAGCGTGACCGCCATCCTGGTCTATGTGAGCGTCTCGCCCCTCGTCCTGATGACCACGTTCGGCCTGTCTCCCGAGCAGTACACCCGGCTGATGATGGCGATGGCCGGGGTGAGCATGTCCGCTTCCTTCCTGACCCCCTTGCTGCTGCGCTTGCTGAATTTTCTTGAACGAATGAATAGCTACCTGTAGTGGCTCGCAAACATAATCCCGCAAGCTTGATTACATCCGGTTTTCCCGACTCAGATTAATTGATAATAAGCCAAGTGCTCGGCTCACAATCAGTGCCAATGAGATTTGCCGCTGTGCCATCGGGCTTGAATTCATCTAGCTAGGCTCACATTAGGTACCAACAAATGACTTGAGTTGCGTAAGTACGGTTTTCGTCATAATGTCCATTTCTAACAGTCTCTCCAGCGTATCCATGACCATCACTTCGTTTTCAGGTTGAATGTCTTCTGCAAGCCACCGCTCACATTGCTGCTGAAATAAACTCAGCGAACCCAGCTGTTCCTGGTAAGCTCTTTCCGTTCTGATTAGCTCACAGGCCGAAAACAAAAATGGATTACCCTTTGCTTTCTCCAGGTTGAGGGTCTGCTGTTGGGTACTGCTGTGCACTTCCTCAACCATTTGAACAAGTAAAGGCAGCATGCTAATCGGCTGCCACTGTATCTTTTCAGACATAAAGTTCCTTTAAATGGGCAGCCCAGCTTCCCGCAAGTCCTGCGTAATTTCTTTGACCCGATTAGCATCCAACTCACCTTTAAAAAATTTCCGAAGCTCAGCCGGTTTGTAATGAAACTGATCCACCAGTACTTTTTCGCTGTAGCCATGCCGGATAAGACGTGGCTCTATATCATTGATCCGTCTGGACAGGGTTAAATCCAACACGTCAACCGTGATAGGTTTCACACCCACATTAAAACCTTCTTCCAATGCCAGCGATAAGTGTTGCTCAATTTGCAATGGTGTCGTCAATCGCTCTACCAGGTAGTCGATGGCCTGTTCCTCGATGACATCTGTGGGTTTGGTTTTATCATCTGTGCAATTGTCCAGCAGCCAGTACACGTACTCGCGCAAGTTGCCCTGCATAGCATCTAATGACACGACAATGGTCCGATAACCTACTTCTTCCATCGTTGGGCCTTTTAAGTCATTTTTTAGCTTTGGATGACCGGCTAATAAAATTGACAGTTTGCCACCACCGTCTCTGATCACTTCCATCAACCGTTTTAATCCCGTCAGCGTACGATGATGCAAATCATGGGCTTCGTCCACTAACAGCACCACTGGCTTTTTGACATCCTGAATTAAGTCGCGTAATTCACGTTCCCGCTTCTCGCCGAGTTTGGGTACCCGATAGTCTTTATCTCCGCTGACATCATAAAACAGAGCGGTGATCAGCGTTCCAAGATTGGTCTTTGTCTTCTCGACAGACAACGATTTTGCAACAATGACTTTTTTCTCTTTCGCCAGTAAGTCTTGCAGTCGTGATAATGTCGTGGTTTTACCGCTGCCGACTACACCGGATAATGCAATCAGCTGCCCCTCAGGGATCACCTTTTTGAGCTGATTAAAGATCCGCCGCTGGTGCTCAGTTTCGAAATAGTCCGCGTCCCGAAAATACTTAATAATGCCGTAGTGCTCCATGACTTCAAGTTGCATGAGTGCTATCTCCTTTTGGATGGAAGTACGATTTCAGTCGTGCCATGACAACGGATTTTTCCAATGTTTCATCCAAAATGGCTTCTATAAAGTCCCGATCTGTTTGGCTTAACAGCGCCAGTGGCTTACCGAGATAGTCTGCGATGGCGAGCTTTGCTTTGAGTACACTTGAGTAGCTCAGGTCGTTATAAGGATCAGGGTCTGCAAACGGTTTATCCGCAATAACATTCACGGTTTTAAGCATCGTTTTGAGGATGGCCACATTTTGCTCGTCCCCAATATCCCGCAAGCTCAGCGACTTTGCCAAAGTTTCTAATTTATCTAATTTTTTCTCAGCCTGAGTCTTTTTAAATTTCCGGTACCGGTAGAGAGGAATAGGACCGCTGACTGGAAGATATGCTCCGTACCGCTTGCCTTCATGTTCAACAAATAGTTCGTCGTCAAACAGCCCCCACCAGAGTACAACCCGTTCACCGGCAAGTTCCGGACTGATTTCATAAACGGTGCCATCGACGCTGATCCTGGCATCAATGCCGACAGTACGTTGCTCCGGTTCTCTGGCAAATGCACAAAATCGCTCCCAGCTGCACATGCTTTGAATACCAGAAGGCGGAATATTGAGTTGCCAGTCCTCCATGCGGGAATGAGTCTCTAAACGGTGCGAGTGGTCGTTATATTGCTTTAGGTATTCCCGCAGCATGTCATTGGCTTCGACCTCATTTTTGGGTTCCCGCAGGTGATAGAGCACTTCATGGCATTCTTTGACTGTCCGAAAGGCTCGCTCGACTTTGCCTTTTGAACGGGCAGTTTTGCGCCTGTCAGTGGCGCTTGCAGGTTCATGGACTTTCAGCTCAACGCCCAAAAATACCATGACATTGCGAAATACACGGCTTTTAGCGATGGGACCATTATCCAGATAGATGGTTTTCGGGATACCACGGAATGGAAACTCGCTGTCAGACTTCGCACTCATGGCATTGAACAAAAACAGTAAGGCCGCTGGCGTATCCTCGCCATAGACGTTCCGATATTCCTGATAGCAAACCCCGCTGCGGTCATCGACCACGCTGTAGAGCATCAGCAGCGGCCTGCCTTTTTGTGGATCAAACCAGAGCGGTTCCTGCACATGCTTCAAATCAGATGGGCTTAGATCGAATTGCCAGCATTCATTGCTATATGTGGCTTGGAACCGGACCGCAGGCGTATCTCTGAGTACTTGTTTCGGATTAAAACCCCATTGCTGCAGGTAACGATTGACGGTTGCTTTGTTCAATCGTCCAACCGGCACTTTGATGAACCCATAATCCGAGCCAACACCTGTGCGCTCCAGCAGTGCAATCGCATTGGCTGTTGAAAGATGACGGCCATTTTTATTCATCGTACGGATCTTCAGCGCCGCAATGATTTCGCAATACTGTTCCAGTTCAGCCTGCGGAATGGCTCTGGGTTTACCCGCATCGCTGCGGCGGATGGATTTTGGCTGGTACAAATTGCGTAAGTGTCGGTACAAGGAACTTTCTGAAATGCCGTAGAGGGCTGTGGCCTGTGCAATGATGTCACGTCGCTGAGCACAGCGCGGCGGTAAGCCTTCCAATCGATGGTAGAGATCAATCAAAACTTCCTGTGCAATGCCGCGCTTCGCTGAGTTCATGGCATCACCTGAGCCCAACACTGCCAATACCAACTCCCTGAAGTCGTAGGTATTTATAAAGAGTGGTCTTGGAGATATTGAGCTGTGCGGCAATTTGCTGCGCACTGAGACTGCCTTGCTTGTATAATGCTTCTGCCGCTATTGCCACATTTTGGGCGTCTTTGCTAAGTCCTGCTGGTCGCCCTCCGTTGCGTCCGCGTGCCCGAGCCGAAGCCAATCCTGCTTTTGTGCGCTCCCTAATCAAATCCCGTTCAAATTCAGCGATGGAGGCAAACACATTCGTGATGAGACGCCCTTGTGGCGTGGTGGTATCCACTGGGTCGTTAAGACTGCGAAGGCCAATCTGCTGTTCGGTCAATTGGTTCATCAAATGCACCAAATGCTGTAACGACCGTCCGAGCCGGTCCAGTTTATATACCACGATGATGTCGCCAGCTCTGAGCTGACCAAGTAAATCATCAAGGCCAGGTCTTTTGGTTTTTGCGCCGGAAGCGATATCTCTAAAAACACGTTCACAACCGGCGTTTTTGAGCGCGTCTTCCTGCAGGTCAAAACTTTGCCCTTTGGTGCTGATCCGGCAGTACCCAAAAATCATCAGATAACCCTGAATCGTTCATTTAATTGAATGAAAGAGTATGGTTCTGAACGCTGATTTCATCAACCAGTTAACTGAACGGTTTTTTGAGAATTTTTTTCAGGGTTGCTGTCGTTTTCAGAAGACGGCTGCACTGAACGTCAGAAGCCGACTGCACTATAGCAGCGGAGGGGTTGGATCCATC
>NZ_JAPDCD010000074.1:0-11252 GCF_027705695.1 Aeromonas sp. QDB62
AGAGCCGGCTGGAATGACGACTATCGGGCTCAGTTATTCTTTGGTTAAAATATCAACAAAGTGTGCTCCCGCCCTGGCATTCTGGTGAGTAAAATATCACGCTCGCGCATATGTTTACGCACCGGCGTGAATCTGCATTCAAATTAATTGTGAGAGAAAAAAGAAGGTGGAAGGCTGCCTGCAACATAGTATTCATATTTAACGCGCGACGTATTCGCTCATCCGGTTACAGATGTTACTGCCAGCATTCACACTATTTACCTTCACGTCACCCTGCGTAATTAACCAGAGCGTAAATATCCATCCCAATCGATAAAGATGATAATTATTCTTGTTCAATGGCAACCAAAAGAAATTAGCAGGGATGATGATGATGACAAACGAGAGGCGTGTTAATCATCAACCGAGCAGTGGCGCCAGCAACTGCAGCGCCTGATCAAACTCGAACTCGTTGACCGCCCGGCTCACCTCTTGAAACGCAACACGCAGCGGCGATGCACTGCCAGCCAGATCAGCCTCTATCTGCTGACAGAGCGCCAACGCCTGGGCATCGCTCTGTGCCAGCAAGGCCCCCAACTGCTGCAGTTGCGCCGCCAGCATCTCGGCATCGATGCCTCGGGGGATTGCCACCGTCACGGAGGAATCTGCCAGCGCAGCTTCCAGCCCAGACAGCAGCGGCGTCAGCTCGGCCATCAGGGATGGCAAGCGGGTTGCGACCCCTGCATCATCCCTCTCTTCACAGGCTCGCTCGAGCAGCGCCGCCTGCTCCGCCACACCAATCGCCCCTATGGTGCTGGCACTGCCCTTGAGGGTGTGAGCCAGACGCCGGGCCGTGACCTTGTCATCCGAGGCCCACGCCGAGTGGAAACTGGCTGCAAACCCCTGCTGCCCCTGCCAGAAGCGCTGCAACATATTGCGGTAGAGCGCACCGTCGCCCCCCATCACGGCCATGCCCCGTGGCACATCAAGGCCGGGCACGCCTTGCCAGGGGGTCGCATCGTCTGACACCTGCCACTTGCTGGCGGCCGCCAGCGGTCTGGCTGGCTTGATCCAGTGCGAGAGAGTCGCCAGCAACAGCGGCATATTCAAGGGCTTGGCGATGTGGTCATTCATGCCTGCCGCCAGCGCCTTCTCTTTATCTCCGGCCATGGTGCTGGCGGTCATGGCGATAATGGGGAGCCCGGCCAGCGCCGGATCGGCGCGGATCAACCGGGTCGCGGTATACCCGTCCATTACCGGCATCTGGCAATCCATCAGGATGCCGTCAAAGCCGCGATCTTGCGCCAGCAGAGCGAGCGCCTGCGCCCCATCACAGGCACAGACCAGCGTGATCTGCTGCTTGCCCAACAGGGCCAACGCCACCTCCCGATTCATGTCGTTATCATCCACCAGCAGCAGACGAGCACCCGCCAGTCCATGACCGGGCAGCGCCACCTGATGATGGGGGCTTGCATCCGATAACGCCTCTCGCCCCACGGCATCGCCCCCCAGCGCCTGACGCAGTGCCTGACACAGAGCCTGACACAGTGCCTGCGGGGTAAACGGATGGACCAGCACATCACAGAGCGGCAACCCCTGCGCAGCAACATGGCTGGCAACCAGTGCGGGCTCGCCCGAGGTGATCAGCAAGATCGCGGGCGGCACTGCCAGCGAGGCAACCTCCTGCAGCACCTCTGGCAACCAGCTATCCCCCTCCTGCCAGCCCAGTACAACTCGATCACAGGGTTTGCCCGCCGCGATGCCTTGATGCAGCAGTGCCAGCAGCGCGGCGGGAGCGTCAGCGCAGACAAGATCAACAGGCAGCGCCGCCAACTGGTGGAGAATGGCCGTTCGCGAAGCAGGGCGCGGCTCCAGCAACAGCAGACGCTGCGGCACCAACGGCATCGCCACACGTTGCTCTTTCTCCTTACCCTTATCCGCCACGGTGGCGAGCCGAATACGGAAGTGGAACTCGCTGCCCTGCCCCGGGGTGCTCTCCACCCGGATCTCCCCGTCCATCAATTGCACCAGATTGTGCGTGATGGCCAGGCCAAGGCCGGTGCCGCCATATTTGCGGGTGGTCGAGCTGTCAGCCTGCTCAAAGGAGTGGAAGAGACGCTGGCACTGCTCGGCCGTCATGCCGATACCGCTATCCTGCACACAGCCCTGCAGCCAGATCTCGCCATCGCGCTCGTCACTGCGGGCCAGCCGGATAATCACCTCTCCCTGCTCGGTGAACTTGATGGCATTGCTGGTCAGGTTGAGCAGGATCTGGCCAAGCCGCAGGGGATCGCCGCGCAAACGCTCAGGCAGATCACCGGCCAGATCGAACAGCAGCGCCAGCCCCTTTTCCCGCGCCCGGAACGCCGTCAGATCCGCCAGCCACTCAAATACCTCGTTGAGCCGGAAATCCACCTGTTCCAGTTGCAGCTTGCCCGCCTCCATCTTGGAGAAGTCAAGGATGTCGTTGAGGATCCCGAGCAGGTTGTTCGCCGCTCTGTCTATCTTGCTCACATAGTTGTGCTGCTCGGGGGAGAGACTGGTTTGCAGCGCCAGATGGGCCATGCCGATGATCGCATTCATCGGCGTGCGGATCTCATGGCTCATGTTGGCCAAAAATTCGCTCTTGGTTCGGGTGGCATCTTCGGCGATCTGCCGGGCTTCGAGCATGGCGGCCTCCGCCTGCTTGCGGTCGCTGAAATCGAAGATGATCCCGTCCAGATAGACGGCCTTGCCCTCGGCATCATAGGTGGCGAGCCCGATGGAGTAGACCCAGCGGATCTGACCCCAGCGATCGAAGATGCGGTACTCGTTGATATATTGCCGGTGTTCCGCAATGGCCTCGATGGTGTTGCGGTTGCTCAGTTCGAGGTCATCGGGATGGATCAAGTCACCAAAATCGCGGCAGTTGCCCACGCCGACAAAATCGCTGGCGGGATAGCCGGTCAATTTTTCCGCCTCGTCGCTGACGAACAACATGGTCCAGGGGTGATGAGGCAGGCAGCGATAGACCATGCCCGGCACGTTGCGCACCATGGACTGGATCCGCTGTTCGCTCTCATGCAGCCGCTGGCGATCCGCCGCAATCCGATCATGGGCCTCCCGCATGGCCTGCTCGGCGGCACGGATCGGGGTGATATCGACCAGGCTGCCGACCGCGCCGCTACGCTCGCTCTCGGCAAGCTCGATCCCGGAGAGAAAATAGAGCATGTCCAGAGGACGACCATCCGGCGAGAGCAGACGCACCTCATGCTGTGTTCTGGCCTGACTGCCCGCCACCCTCTGCAAGGTGTTGCCCTCATCCACCGCATTCAGCCCGGCCAGTTGCGGCAACTCCGCCAGCCGCTTGCCCTCGACCGGGCGGGCGCCACCAAATGCGCTGGTAAAGGCGCGATTCACCCCCAGCAGGCGGCCCTGATTGTCGGTATAGAAGAGAGGATGTGGCAGGGTATCGATCAACGCCTGCTGGAAGGCAAACTGCTCGTTGCGCTCGCGAATGCTGCGGCGGCGCAACATCCGCCCCTGCCAGAGCAGCGCCGAGATCAGACAGATCAACAGGGCGGTCCCGAACAAAGCCACTCGCCGCCATCCTGACACGGCCTGATCCACATTGCCCAACAGCAGCAGCGTCCACTGCCCTTTGGCATCGTGCCACTCGATAGGCATGCGGCTCACCAGATAGCTATCCTTCCCGATCCGCACTTCACGGCCGTCGAGTGCAGGCAGGGTCACCGGCTGGCGATCCGGTGCAAAATAGTGTCCATAGAGGCGAGAAGCAAAGAGCTGCTGTTGCCTGACGGCAGAGTTCGGTCCTACCACCGCCATTTGCCAGTCGCTCTTGTTACTGGCCATCACCACCCCGTCGGGCGAGACCAGCAAGCCGATGGCATTGCCCCACCCGGCCAGAAAGGTATCGAGCAGCGTCATCTCGTAGCGCGCCACCACCACCCCGGTAATGTCGCTTCCTTGCGCCCGATCGTGAGAGACCGGCGCCGCCACATAGATCATCCGCTTGCCGGTATTGAGGCTGACCCCGGCATCCACCGTTTCCAGCCCCAGGATCCCTTGCCTGAAATAGGAGCGAAACGACACATCCTGCCCGACGACATGGCGGCCAAGCGCATCCCAATCACGGACAATCACCCCTGCTTTATTGGTAACAAAGGCATGATTGGCCTTCACCCCTTGTGCCAGCACCTGCAGTGCTTCGCTGGGGGTGAGCTCCCCCCGCTCGAGCAGTGATGCTTGCTGGATCTCGCGGTTGAGGCGGCCAGCCAGCTGCACCGCCCCCATCCCCTTGCTTGAGAGGGTCAGTTGCTGCAAATTGTCGCCCTCGCGCTGAATGCGGGTATCCAGCGACTGGCGATACTCCTGCCGCTCCAGTTCCAGATAGAAGGCATCGACCAGCGTGGCCACCATCAGGGAGAGCAACAGCACGGCGGCAATCTGCCAGAGACGGGATTTCATGGTTGAAAACATGCTCCATCGTTCTGCCCGACAATCATCAGCACCAACGCCGCCTCACAGGAGAAGACGTGGCGATAGAAGAGCTCATTGAGCAGCCCATTCATCACCTTGTGGCTGTCAGTTTTATCATCAACCAGCAGCACCAGAGGACGAGCTGCGTCCGGGGCAAGATGTTCCATATCTCGTGACTCTCCCTGCCAAGATGGAGGATGGCGACCCTTGCCAACCTTTCTCACACCATAACGGATCCCTGAACTGGCAGCCACGACAACCCGGTTGAAATGTGCGCACCACCATGCCCGCACCAGCACGTGGCAAGGGATAAACCGGATAAAAGGAAAAAGCGGATATGGGAGAGTGGCAGCCGCGCGCATCACAAGAGGGTCCGCGCCAACAACCGTGGTGATATCAGATTAATCTCGTTATCCCGTTGGGTGATGAGCCAGCTTGCAGATTGATATTTCCAGCGCAAGGTAGCAGAGGTATCGATTGACCAGAGTCATGCACCCTATATTATCATGCTCAAAATGAGCTGGCAGGATACAGCGACAGATGGGCACATCAGATAGCCATATGGACATAGCAAAAATAATTTCCGGGCCCACGCTGGTGCTGGAAAAAGATAATGTGCACAGCGATGCGCTATGCCATCAGTTACGTGCCATTGGCATAAGCCAGATTACGGTGGTGGAGAGTGTCGAGGCGCTGGAGCGGTGCATGGCTGATAGCCCCGCCGCCATGATCATCTGCAATATCGATATAGACTCTACGAATCTGCTCACGCTGCTGAAAAATATCCGCAGCACGGCGCCTCACCACACACTGCCTTTTTTGACCCTGACCTCAGGGACCGATCGCCCATTGATCGAACAATTTGTCCAGGCGAAAGTCTCTGACATTATTTTGACCCCGCTCAAGCCCGATACCCTTAAAACCAGGATCACCCGGCTGCTGTTGGCAACCAGTCAATCGCAGCACCTACACTCGCAATTCGACTTCGGCCGTTTGCACCGTGTTTCCAACAGCGATCTGGTCGCCAGCAATCAGGACAGCCCCACCATTCTGGTGGTTGACGATATTCCAGATAATTTGATGCTGATCACCTCGGTATTTCGCAAAGAGTTTCATCTCAAGCTGGTCAAGGATGGCGAAAAAGCGATCCGGATCTGCCAATCGGATAATCCACCCGATCTGGTGCTGCTCGATATCATGATGCCCAACCTGAACGGATTCGATGTCGCCAGAATTTTGCGTGAACATCCCCACTCAGAGCACATCCCCATCGTCTTTATGACGGCACTGGATGATATCTATTCCCGTAAACGGGCGATGAAACTCGGAGCAGTCGATTTTATCACCAAGCCGATCGACATCGAGATGCTGCGTTTTCGCATTGCCAATCTGATGCGGCTGGTGCATGCCAGAAGAGATCTGCAAAAAGAGTTCGATCAGATGCTTGAGCTCAACGCGCTCAAAGAGAGCCTCGAGTTCAATATCCGCTATGAAATCCGGGAGCCGCTGCTCAATGCGCTACACCTGCTGGAAGAGCTGGCCGCCGACCCGACGCTCAACATGGTCCAAAAAACCCAGCTCTCCATCACCAGAAAATCGGTGGGCGATGCGCTGGCATTGACCCGTCTGGCCTCCGAGATCTACCAGATTGAAACCGGCTCCTTTGTGTTGAAAGCGGGTAAAGTCCAGCTCTTTGATATTTTCAACCGGCTCTCGGTGCAGTTCAAAAATCTCTATGCCGGAAAAAAGCTCGATATCAAGCTGACCAAACCCAAAAATTATCTCTATGACGAGCTGTTCATCGCAGGTGACGAATTTCTCTGTTATTCCGCGTTTCAAATATTGATACGGCTCGCCTGCGAACATGCAACCCCCTCCTCCTGTGTGGAGATTGTCTGTCTGAAAAACCCTGACAGCATTATCTTGAATATTGATAGCTCGACCTTGCTGGATCTCAGCCACGCCTTGTCTCTGTTCGATAAATCCACCTCCTCCGATAACAAAGATGCGCGCAGTCGCAATGGCTACCATGGCAAAATCATGCTGGAAGCCCATGGCGCCACCGTGACGGTGTCGCTCGATGAAGAGACCCGGTTGCTGAATATCTCGGCGCACTTCCCGCAAAAAGAGGATTTCAACCCATATCCAGAGTGAGCCGGGTCCACGTCGTCGTGCCCAGCCATGACATCGCCGCGGATTATTTTCCTCTTCTGCGATGCGCGAATAAAACACGAAGGATTTATCACCACCCTGCTATTCATCGTCATCTGGTCATCGTCATCTGGCGGTTTAACGCAACGGGAAATTTTCATGCATGCAGCAAGAAGGGCCAACACCATGAAGCCATCCATTATTCCGTTGGGTTATCTGTTTTATGTCCCATCCCGCCGTCCCATCCATTAAGGAGATAACATGAATCTCATTCGCCGCGTTATCCCCTTGTATGTCCACATTGCCCACCTGTTTCTGGGCTTGCTGCTGGTGTTTGCCCTGATCACCCTTGGTCACCAATATCAGCAGACCAAAACCATGTTGATGAATGAGGCGGAAGAGAGATTCAGCCTGATTGGCCAACTGACGACGCAGGAGCTGGAAGGGCTGTTCCGCTCCTCGGCCCTGAGTGTCAATCTGCTCTCCCAGCAGCGCCTGACCGAAGCCGACACCCTGGCAGCACGCATGGCCAACATCCCCTATATGGCGACCCTGCTAACAGGGCAGCCCTCGGCCAACGGGGTCTATGCCGGTTACAACAACGGCGATATGTTCTGGCTGATGCGCTGGCCGACCGACACCGATGTGCAACACCTGACGCCTCCCGCCAATACCCGCTGGATCGTCCAAAGTGTCCGGCATCTGGAGGCAGCCACCCTCACGGATATCTTCGCGCTGGCCGACAACCTCGCCATCATCGCGCACAAACAGGTATCAGGACTCACATTTGATGCAAGAGAACACCCCTGGTTTATTCAGGCCAAGCAGGCCGGACGACTGGTGCAGACGCCCCCCTATATTTCGCTCGATTCTCAGGAGATGTACCTGAGCTTTGCCAAACCGATGCAAAACGGCGCTGGCATCATCGGAGTGAGCCTAAATCTGCGTTCCATCGAACACTTGCTCAAATCTGCCATGATCACCCCCAATATGCGGCTGGCCATTGTCAATGAGCAGGGGGAGCTGATCACCAGCCATAAAGGCGGGATGATCATTCACGGTGAGAAGGGGGGATTTCGACTAGCCAAAGTCACTGAAGCCGACCTTCCCATGCTGCAACATCTGATCGATGCCAGCCAACGTCAGCATATGGATAAACTGACGTTTCAATCAGAAGAGCGCGATTGGCAAGGTATGCATGTTGAGCTGCCGGAAGCGGATGAATCACGGCTATCACTCTGGATTGCCGCGCCTGTCGATGAACTGCTGGCCAAGGCCATCACCATTCGCAATCAGACCTTCCTTCTGTCGGGTATCTTCCTGATCCTTGCCCTGCTCGCGGCCATCAAGCTGGCCAGAACCGCCGCCAGGCCCCTCGATGCCCTGACACAAGAAGCAGGGAAAATAGCCCACTTCGACTTCAACGAGCCGGTCAGGGTCAACACCTATATTGCTGAAATCATCGATCTCTCCCAGGCCATGGGCGACATGAAATCAACCATTCAGCGCTTTTTGCAGCTTTCCACCTCCCTCTCCAGCGAGACCAGTTTCCCCCGCTTGCTGGTGCGGCTGCTCACCGAAATGCAGCAACTGACCGGTGCAACAGGCTGCATGCTCTATCTCTCCGATAGCGGCAACAAGACGCTGGATCTGGCGGGGTTGTGCTGGAATGGCGAGGTGCAGGAGCAAACGCCGACCCACAGTATCGGAACCCTCAATCAGCCAAAACATCCACTGTTCCAGAGCTTGCAAGGGGTGGAACTGGAACCGGTTGCGTTGGTCTCCAGCGAATTGCAGATCCTGTTTCCCTACATCGAGGAGAGCGACACACAGCTGACCTTCTGGCCGATTGCCCTGAAAAACCGTGATGGCCTACTGCTCGGCACCCTGGTGTTTCTGATCGATGAACAGCAAAAATCCCTGACTCCGCAGCGGATGGCCTTTGTCAAAGCCCTTTCCTCCACCGCCGCCGTGGCACTCACCACCCAGCGACTGCTGGAGGAGCAGCGCAATCTGCTGGAAGCCTTTATCCAGCTCATCGCAGGGGCTATCGATGCCAAGAGCCCCTATACCGGTGGCCACTGTCAACGAGTGCCCGAACTGACCAAGATGCTGGCAGAAGCGGCATGTGAGGCCCGGGAGGGACCATTCCAGCACTTCTCGCTCGATGAAAAACAGTGGGAAGCAATACATATCGCGGCCTGGCTGCACGATTGCGGCAAGGTGACCACCCCGGAATTTGTGGTCGACAAGGCCACCAAGCTGGAAACCCTGTGCGATCGCATTCACGAGGTCAGGATGCGCTTTGAAGTGCTGAAACGGGATGCCGAGATTGCCTACTGGCAGGCACGCCTCCACGGTGATGATGAAATCGCGTTACAGGCCACGCTGCAACAGCAGTGGCAACAGCTGGATGAGGAGTTTGCCTTCATCGCCCGCTGCAACGAAGGGGGCGAATTTATGGCCACGGAGGATATTGCAAGGCTGCAGCAGATCGCAGGCCGCACCTGGCAGCGCACGCTCTCCGATCGGATTGGCATCTCTCAGGATGAGCTGGCGCGCAAACAGCGGGAAGTGGAGTCACCGCTGCCGGTCACCGAGCCGCTGCTGGCCGATCGGCCGGATCACCTCTTCACCCGCAGCAACCGCGACCGCCTTGCCCCTGACAACCCCTGGGGATTTCAGGTCAACACCCCCGAATACCTCTATAACCGCGGCGAGATCTACAACCTCGCCATCCGCCGGGGCACCCTCACCGACGAGGAGCGCTACAAGATCAACGAGCACATGATCCAGACCATCATCATGCTCGAAAAACTCCCCTTCCCCGCCAACCTGAAACAGGTGCCGGAAATCGCAGGGGGACACCACGAGAAGATGGATGGCAGCGGTTATCCCAAGCGGCTGAAACGGGACGAGATGAGCATCCCCGCCCGCATGATGGCCATCGCCGATATCTTTGAAGCGCTGACCGCCGGCGATCGCCCCTACAAGAAAGCCAAGTCCCTTTCGGAGGCGATCCGCATCATGGGATTCATGCAGCAGGATCACCATATCGACCCCGAACTGTTTGCTCTCTTTCTCCGCTCTGGCGTCTACCTGCGCTATGCCGAGCGTTACATGAACCCGGAGCTCATCGACGAGGTGGATATCAGCCCCTATCTCGCCAACCATTGACCGCCACGAGGCACATGGGGTGACCTGATGCGTGCAGTCTGGGGATCTGCACGCAGCCCCGCCTGTCTGACACCGGTGGTCAACCCGATGCGCAATAGATCTGAAGAGGAGATTCACCCGACAGCCATGATAATCCTCTCCATGGAGCCTTGTTTGTGGCAGGGTTTATGGCTGACCCCACGGACACTTGCCAATTGAGGAAATCGAACAAGAAATCGAGAAAAATCAAGATAGATAGCCAAATAAAATAACAAACTTAACTATCATTAACTTGAACGTTTGAAAGAACGTGACCACTTCACATGGATCCAGCGCAATGACCACTGAACGGGAACAGTTGATCCGCTCACTGTTTGATGAGTACATCGAGATGTATTCATCACGGGATGACCGGCTCACAACACGTTTTAGCGACAATTTCAGCGGTTTTGCAGGCAGCAGCGATGTTCTGGTTACCAATCGAGAAGAGTGGGTTCGGATAACTCGCCGCGATTTTGCCCAGATCCCGGACAGGATCCGCCTGGACATACTCGATGTAGCCCTGCAAGATCTGGCCGCTGACGTGGTGGCTGTCACCGCCTTCTTCCATATCCATCTACCAAAATCAGAACCCATCCTGTCTCGGCAAACTGCCCGGCTGGTGCTGATCTTTCGGCATGAAGCCATGGAATGGAAAATTGCTCACAGCAGTATCTCCATCCCTTACGGTCTGGCTCGCGAGAACGAGATTTACCCGATGACCAATCTGGAGGAGCGCCAGCATGAACTGGAGCTGATTATCGAACTCAGAACCAAAGAGCTGGCGGAAGCGAACCGGAAACTGGAAGCGCTCAGCAATACCGACGGGCTTACCAACATTGGTAACCGCCGTCTGTTCGACAACTCATTGCACCAGGCCTGGGAGTGGTGCCTGCAGACAGAGATGCCGATTGCACTCATCATGCTCGACATCGATCATTTCAAGCAGTTCAACGACCTCTATGGCCACGTGGCCGGTGACGAGTGCCTTCGATTGCTGGCCCACACACTGGCACAATCCGGACGCCGCTCGGGGGAGTTGGTGGCCCGCTACGGCGGAGAAGAGTTTGTCATCCTGTTGCCACATGTCGAGCATCAATCTGCGTATGATATTGCCCAACACATACAGCGGCTCATTTTTGCACTCGCGCAGCCACACGCACAGAATGCCACCGGTCTGGTGACCGTTAGCATGGGTGTCGCCTGCCTCAGGCCATCGAGTCACCGGCAACCGTCAGAGCTGGTAAAACTCGCTGATTCCGCGCTCTACACCGCCAAGTCATCCGGCCGTAACTGCATCAGAATCGCTGAGCCACGACATTGATAGGCCGGTAGTTTTTTACCCTGTTATAAAAAACCATCCAGGATATAGTGAATCGCCCCTGGTTTTCTAGACACTTTGTTGCTGAAAAATAAACTGCCTTTCAAACTCTACCGGCGACAGCCCA
>NZ_JAPDCD010000075.1:0-11197 GCF_027705695.1 Aeromonas sp. QDB62
CGTTGAGGAGGCGCATATTACGCTTCTCACTTCGAAAGTCAAGCGATTGTTTTCGCTTTTCTTTCGGCGCCCACTTCGCAAGGAAGCTGGCTCATCAGTCCGGCGTGTTCCGCCGTGCTGGTAGGGGCGCATTATAGGGAGCGAGGCCGCGATGACAAGGCTTTTTTCAGCAAAAAAGCTCGTTCGCTCAGATATCAAACAACGCTTTCCTTTTTTGCTCAAAACACCATCAAACCTGGTTATTGCCGTATTTAAATTGAACATTTCAAAAGCCACTTTATAATTGCCATCTCAAATGTTTAATTGGAATACCCTCATGCATCAAATCCTCGATAGCCATAAGGAAGAGCAAATCGTTCCGCTGTTCCGCTTGGGGTTCCGACCCTTCTTCCTGTTCGGGGCTCTGTTTGCTGCCGTCGCCATGTTGCTCTGGCTGGGGCAGCTCAACGGTTGGCTAACCTTGCCAGGGATTGCCAACCCGATCTGGTGGCATGGTCATGAGATGCTGTTTGGTTTCGGGGCTGCCATCGTCGCGGGTTTCTTGCTCACCGCGGTGCAGAACTGGACGGCCCATCCCGGTGTTCGGAGCTGGCCATTGGCGCTGGTGGTGGGGTTGTGGATGTTGCCAAGGACATTGTTACCCTGGCTGGGTGAGGAGAATACGCTCCTGATGGCGGCAGACCTGCTCTGGTTGCCGCTTTGCGCCTGGTTCCTTGCCAAGCCGATCTTGATAACCCGGCAATGGCGCAACCTCTTCTTTGTGCCCCTGTTGCTGATACTGACATTGCTCAATGGCGCCAGCTGGTTATGGCATGCAGAGTGGAGCACCGTTGAGCATCTGCTGATCACGACCGTGCTGTTGTTTACCACCCTGATCGCCGTGATGGGTGGAAGGGTGATTCCGTTCTTCACCGCCCGAGCAACCGGTCAGGAGAAAGCTGCACCTCAGCTCTGGCTGGAACGGGCGGCGCTCGCAACACTGTGGCTTATCTTGCTGTGCTGGCTGCTGCTCCCCACCCAATGGGTCACCTGCATATATATAGTGCCTCTCTATATAGTGGTGGCGGGTTTGCATCTGTGGCGACAACTGCGTTGGCATCTGCCATCGACCATTGCGCATCCACTGCTGTGGTCACTCCATCTCGCCTATCTGTTTATCCCACTTGGCCTGCTCGCTCTTGCGGCACATAGCGCAGGTCTGCCCATCACGCTGTCGATGGCCAGCCACCTGCTCAGCGCAGGCTGCATGGGCACCATGATCCTGGGCATGATTGCGCGAGTATCTCTCGGTCATAGCGGTCGGGCCTTGCAGGTGGGGCGCAGGATCACTGGCGCATTTGCCCTGGTTATCGCTGCCGCCACAATGCGGGTGGTGATTCCGCTGTTCTGGCCTGCCTATACCCTGCACGGCTGGAACTTCAGCGCGCTTGCCTGGATCGCAGCCTATGGTCTGTTTGTCTGGGTCTATACCCCGATACTGGCCAGCCCCAGAGCTGATGGCCGACCGGGTTGATCTCTGCAGGGCATGTTCAGGGTGTGGCAACCGGATAGTGGATCAGGTTGTGGAAAATCGCCGGAGCAATACCCAGATTGCGATAACCGTGGGGGCGGTCGGCAGCAAAGCGCACCGCCTCCCCTTGCGCCAGTGAGTGCCACTCCCCTTCCACCAGCACCTCCATCATGCCGCTGATGACGATGACATGTTCGGTCACTCCCGGCTCATGGGGATCGGATTCACGCTGGTAACCCGGCAACAGGGTCAGCTCAAGCAATTCGAAGCCAAACCGGTTTTCATAAGGGAAGAGCGGCGCTACTTGCATGCCCTCTCCCGCTGGCTGCTGGCGAATGGCATCGGCGGTGCGATAGAGCACCTCTTCCTGCGCGGCTGGTGTGGGCTCGATGAAACTGGAAAATGAGACTCGAAAACCGGTGGCGATCTTCCATAGCGTTGCCACCGTCGGGCTGGACTCCCCCCGCTCAATCTGCCCCAGCATCGCCTTGCTGACACCCGTTTCGCGCGCAGCGGCATCCAGGCTCCAGCCGCGCTCGCTGCGCAGCCCCTTCAGTCGAGCAGCCAGATGCTGACTCATCTCTTGCATAACTGCCTCTTTATTACTCTTGCATGATGCGCCTTGTGCGCTATAGCGCACAACGATATAGTCAAAACCAGATTGTACGTAATAACGCACAGCGCGTCACAACGCCAAGAGGAAATCCCCATGCCCTTCGCCCTCCCCCATCTGGTCGCAGGCTTTATCGCCGTGATGGTCGGCTACACCAGCTCCGTCATCCTGATCATCCAGGCCGCCACGGCGGCGGGTGCTGATACAGCCCAAGTCGCCTCCTGGCTATGGACGCTGGGGATCGGTATGGGGGTGAGCTGCATCGGCCTCTCTCTCTATTACCGCATGCCCGTACTGACCGCCTGGTCCACCCCGGGCGCGGCCCTGCTGATCACTACTCTGGGCAACTTCACTCTAGCGGAAGCCATCGGCGCCTTTGTGATCTCGTCCCTGCTGATCACCCTATGTGGCATCAGCGGCTGGTTCGATCGTTTGATGAGGCATATCCCGGCTCCACTAGCCGCCGCCATGCTCGCTGGGGTGCTGCTCAGATTCGGGCTGGATCTGTTCAAGATCGCCCCGCAAGATCCCTTACTGCTTGGCACCCTGCTGCTGACCTTCCTGCTGGGGCGTCATCTCTGGCCCCGCTATACCATGGTGCTGGTACTGGGAATGGGGATGCTGATCTGCAGCGTGCGGGGAGAGTTGCAGCTGGCGACCCTGCACTGGCAGCTCGCCAGCCCGGTCTGGACATGGCCAACCTTCTCCCTTGATGCCCTGTTTGGCATCGCGCTGCCGCTGTTCATTGTCACCATGACATCGCAAAACATGCCGGGGATAGCCATCTTGCGAGCCCATGGCTATCAGCCTGCCACCTCCTCGCTGATCAGCTGGACCGGCCTGACCGGCCTGCTGCTGGCCCCTTTTGGCGGCTATGCCTTCAATCTGGCCGCCATCACCGCCGCCATCTGCATGGGCAAAGAGGTCGACCCGGATACCAAGCGCCGCTGGCCTGCTGCTGTCTGGGCGGGTTGCTTCTATCTTGTGACCGGCTGTTTTGGCGCAACCGTCGCCGCCCTGTTTAGCGCCTTCCCGGCAGCCCTTGTCACCTGCATCGCCGGATTGGCCCTGCTAGGCACCATCGGCAGCAGCCTGCACTCCGCCTTGCAACAAGATGAGGCGCGGGAAGCTGCGCTGCTTACCTTCATCATTACCGCGTCCGGGATCAGCCTGCTCGGCATCGCAGCACCCTGCTGGGGTCTGCTCATCGGACTTGCCTTGCACTGGCTTCATTTATATCGACAAGAAAATCAATGAGACATCAAACCGTGATGACCTGCGCAAGATCCGGAAAAATTAGTTCACAGATGAAACTAATTACCCTCTATTGGTGTCAGGGCACCACTCTTCCCGGACATGTTGCCCTGTCAGGTTCATGCAACGGAGAATAATAATGAAACATCAGGCTTTCATCATTTTGCTGGCGCTTCTGGGCGTCAGCACGGCACACGCAGCCGACACGGACAGAGAGCTGGCTCGCCAGCTCGCACTTCAGCAGAAAAACCTGCCGCCCCTGCTGAGCAATCAGCAATACCAGAGCCCGCTTCCCAACCTGCTGCAAAAAGCCAGCCCGCGCCTTAAACGGCAGGCGACCGATGCCAACCAGGCGGCCATCAGTCGACAAGGACTGGATGGCGAGGTCAAGCAACTGATGCAGTTGCGGCTGGCCAACACCGATCAGGCCGCCGCACTGCAACAGGGCGTCGAACCGCTGGTCGCCTATGTTCCGAGCGGGGATGAGAAGAGCTGGAGCGCGATCGAGGCGTTCGACAGCGCCGGCAATCCTGTCTATCTGGATGTGGACAAGGCACCGGCTCGGCCGGTTCTGGTGGTCGAAGCCGATCCCGTCAAAGCCAAGAACGCAGGCTTGAGGGTGATGCGCAAGGCGCTGGCCTATGCGGATCTGCAAAGCGCACCGCGAGCGGCGGCCAGCACGGCGCCGCTCAAGACCAGTGTCCTGAAAAAGATCAGACTGAAGGATGATCAGGAGCCCTGGCTGCTCGGTGCGGCCGAAGTGTATGCGGTGGTCGCAGGGGTCAATCCCAGTCGGGATGAGCCAGTGGTCGATATTGTCGACATGCCCTACCTCGACTATGACAACACCGATTACACCCCCAACCAGATCCTGGTTTACTGGGATCGCTATCGCTGGGGTGCCGTCGACGTGGTGATGATGGAGCAGGATGACAACGTCAACTACAAGGAGCTGAGCACCCTGCTGATTGAAGCCCTCAAGCTCGGCTTTACTGCGGGTGGGGTGCCGGAAGCGCTGCCCTTCCTCGATCTTGGTGGTCGCATCGTCAAGGCGCTGCCCGACTCCTGGATGACCAACAACGACGACTATCTGGATACCTTCTACACCTTGGAGCAGGATCAGGTCTATCACCAGTATCCGGGGGCGGCCGGTAATGCGGTTATCGATCTCGAACCGAAAGAGATCCCGGTGACCCGGCCTTAAACAACGGCCATAACGAAAAAGCCAATGAGCAACTCATTGGCTTTTTGCTTTTATCGCGGTGAGCACAGGTCAGCCCTTGGGACGAACCCCCAGGGTATGACAGATGGCATAGGTCAGCTCGGAGCGGTTCAAGGTGTAGAAGTGGAAATCTTTCACCCCCTCCTGACTCAGCACGCGCACCTGATCGATGGCGATGCTCGCCCCCACCAGATTGCGGGTCATCTGATCGTTATCCAGCCCCTCGAAACGCTGATGCATCCAGCGCGGGATCTTCACGTTGGTGAAACCGGCAAACTTGGCCAGCGTCTGGTAGTTGGAGACCGGCAGGATCCCCGGCACGATTTCGGCATCGATACCGATGGCGGCACAGCGATCCCGAAAGCGCAAGTAAGTCTCCACATCGAAGAAGAACTGGGTGATGGCGCGGTTGGCACCGGCATCGATCTTGCGCTTGAGATTAAGCAGATCGGATTGCGCACTCTTGGCCTCCGGGTGGCCTTCCGGATAGGCGGCAACCGAGATATCGAAGTCAGCCTCTGACTTGAGCAGGGCAACCAGATCGGTGGCATACATATCCGGCTTGTCCAACCCCTGCGGCAAGTCACCGCGCAGAGCCACGATATGACGAATACCGCTGTTCCAGTAATCGCGGGCAATGGCGCGCAGCTCGTCGCGGCTGGCATCGATACAGGTCAGGTGCGGCGCCGCAATCAGGCCAGTTCGCTCCTTGATGTCCTTGATCACCTTATGGGTGCGATCACGTGTGCCCGAGTTGGCGCCATAAGTGACGGAGACGAACTTGGGTTCCAGCACTTTGAGCCGTTCGATGGACTGCCAGAGAGTATTCTCCATCCCTTCACTGTTGGGCGGAAAAAACTCGAAACTGACCGATATATCGCCATTCAAATCTGCCAAGCTCTGGTTGAGCGCCTCAACCTGACGTGCACTGTGAAATCCCATCTGCTCTTCTCCCTGTCCTGCAATCCATCTGTCTACGTCAAAACGGATGTTTGGACGTCTAAACGTCTTTATATTTATGAGTAAAACGATACAAAGTCAACAGGGATTTACCTCACATCCGATCTGACGAACGTCATATTTACAAAATTAACGGTACGTAACCGAAAAGTGCCCATCCCAAAATCGCCCCAGTCGAGTTATGATGGGGCCAGATCGTCCTGGACGTTCTGAATCTGCGTGTGATTGTTTGGCCGGAGGATTCTCCGGCCCCTTTTCATCTATTTCCCCCTCCTGCCGATAACAGAATGAGTCTTTGCAGGAGCACCATCATGGATACCCACCCCGGCTTTGCCACCGACTTGCTGTTTGATCGCTACCAAGGCGAGGTAACCCAGCATGAGCAGTTCTGGGCGGTTCGCACACCGGATGCTCCCGACTACTACTTTGGCAACTACCTGCTGCTCACCACCCCGCCCAGCGACCGTGACAAAGGCTGGCTGGAAGCCGCCTTTGATCAGCTGATTGGTCACGACCACAGAGTCCGCCATCGCACCTTCCAGTGGCCACTGGCAGCAGGGCAAAACAGCCGGATCGCCGGTTTTGTCGCAACGGGATACCAGTATATGGAGTGCGTGGTGCTGGCGCTGGATAAGCAGAGCTGGCAGCCTCATGGTGATATCAATGGTCCCCAGGTTCGCGCCTTCACCACTGCGGATTGGCAAGAGTGGCTCGACTTCGAACTGCATGAGCGGGATGAGGGGCACACGGCAGAGAGTTATCTTCCCTATCTGCAATCCCGCCGGGCACTCTATCAGGCCATGATTGCCGATGGGCTCGGGGAGTGGTGGGGGATCTGGCAAGAGGGGCAACTAGTCGCCAGTTGTGGTCTCTTCTTCTGCGGCCCGCTGGGCCGTTTCCAGTTGGTACGCACTCACCAGGCGTGGCGCAATAAGGGTTTATGCCGCCAGCTGCTGAGTCAAGTAGCTCGCGCAGGATTGTCCCGCGCCAAACAGCTGATTATCGTGGCCGACGAACACTACCATGCCCAGCGCATTTACCGCTCTCTGGGGTTCGCGCCGGTTGCCCGCATCGGCAGCCTCTGTCGCTGGCCGCACGACACACCATAAAGCGATTCGCTCTGGCCGCGAGCCATCAATAAAAACGGGAGGCTGATGCCTCCCGCTTGTTAGTTATGCTGATGAGTTATTGCTGCGGTGCTTCCAGCTCGTTGGAGAGCGCCTGCTCCACATCAGCCGCAGGAGCGGGGACTGGCGCCGTCGCTGCTGATGCAGGTTCTACGGGGGTCACCGCTGGTGCCACCACGGCTGGCGTGTCACTGGTCGCGGGTGCAGCGGACACAGCGGCCGGTGCTGAAACCGGCGCAGGCGTGACGGCATCACACTGACAATCCGCGCTCTTGGCCTTGTTGCCCTGATGAGGGGCATACCAGCCCTTCAAGCCACCTTCCAGTCGATCCGCAGCCGCCTTGGGCTCCATCTTGCCAAGCAGCACCGCCTGACTCACTTCGGCCAGTTCATCCCCCAACTTGGGCGTACCACGAGAGAGGATCTGGGTCGCCACCCGAATGGTCGAGTCACACTGATCGCGCCACTCCATCATCTCTTTTGCCGCCGGATTGGTGACATCGAAGAAGTGGTTGGAGAGGGAGAAGAATCCCGGCAGTGAGTTGGTATAGAGCTCGGCAAATTGCGGCGTCGTCAGCCACTGCAGGAAGGCCATTGCCCCCTCTTTGTTCTTGCTGGCCGGATTCATCCCCATACCGATATCGGTGTGGTCGGTAAAGAAGCAGCCATCCCCCTGTTTGGCCACCGGCGGACGCATAACGCCAAAATCGACCTTACCGGTGAAGGGGGCGATCTCCCAGGAGCCCGCCACGTAGAAGGCGGCCTTGCCCGAGGTGAACAGCTCGTTGCTGGTCGCATAATCGCGGCTCTCGCCCCCCTCACCGAGGTAGGAGCGCCAGCGGGCCAGCTCATCGAACACCTTCACATATTGCGGGTTGTCCAACCGCTCCTGCCCACCGATCAGCGCCAGACGGCCGTCCTCCCCCTTCCAGTAGTTGGGGCCAATATTCTGGAAGCCCAGCTCGGAGGCAACCCAGCTCTCGGAACCGCTCATGGCCAGCGGCACATAGCGACCATCGGCCTTGATCTTGTCCAGCACGGCAAAGAACTGATCGCGGGTTTGCGGCAATGTCAGCCCCAACTCACTGAAGATCTTCTTGTTATAGAAGAAGCCATGGATCACCGAGGCCATCGGTACGCAGAAGGTCTGGGCACCGGAATCGGTCTGCCAGGGTGACTGGGCAAAACTCGGGAAGTTCTCCATCCCCGCCATCTCGGTCAGCTCGGCCAGATGGCCCGCCTTGAACAGGGCGAGCGAATCATCAAACGGACGGCAGGTGATCAGATCCCCCGCCTTGCCCCCTTTCAGACTCTCCCACAGGGTGGGCATGTAGTTGACGTTCTGCACCGGGTGAAAACTCACCTTGATGCCGGGATGTGCCGCTTCAAACGCCGGGATAATCTTCTGCTCCCACAGCGCCTTGTCATCGGTTCGCCAGCTCTCGATCACCAGCTCGCTGGCCATCAACTGGCCACACAACAGGAGACTCAGGGCTCCAATCCACTTTTTAGACATAAGCCCTCCTAGACCTTGAAATGTGCGATCAATTGCTGCTGTTTGGCGACCAGGTCGGCCAGCACTTCGCTGCTTCTGGCGGATTCGCGCGCCTCCCGCTCTGTCTCGTATGCCACATCGGCAATACCGGCGATATGACGAGCGACCCCCTGACTGACGGAGATCTGCTCCTGCGCGGCATGGGCCACCTGATCCGCCATCGACTTGATGGCCCCCATCCGATCGGCAATGGATTGCAGCGCCACATCCATCTCGCGGGTCTGCTCGACACAGCTCTGGGTCTGCTCCTGGCTGCGCCCCATCACTTCAACCACATGCTTGCTGGAGCTTTGCAGGTTCTCAATCATCCCCTGGATCTCTTCGGTCGAGGTCTGGGTGCGATTGGCCAATGCCCGCACCTCATCGGCCACCACCGCAAAACCGCGACCGGCATCGCCAGCACGAGCCGCTTCGATGGCGGCGTTCAGAGCCAACAGGTTGGTCTGCTCGGCAATACTGCGGATCACATCGAGAATGCTGCCAATGTTGTTACTGAATTCCCCAAGCTTGTAGGTGATCCCGACCGCCTCTTCCATGGCACCGGCCAACTGCTCGGTAAGCCGGCGAGTGGTAGCTACTTTCTGGCGACCACTGCGCGCCTCTTCATCGGCCAGATCCACCTCCCGCTTGGTGCCATCGGTAGAGCGGGCCACCTCGGTGGCGCTCACTTCCAGCTCGGTAATGGCGGCGGCCACCTGATCGGTCTGGCTCTTCTGCTCCTGCACCCGGGACATGGCCCGTTCGCTGATCTCGGCGGCGCGGCTCGCCTCATCCACCAGATGACGTGAGCCCGCATTGATTTGGGAGAGCAGCTCGCCGGTCTTGCCTGCCAGGGTGTCAATGGAGCGGGAGAGCGTGCCAAATTCGCAACTGCTGCGGTAGTTAATGCGGCGGGTCATGTCACCGGCCGCCATGTAATCGAGCTCCTTGTTGATCATCTGCAACGGACGCTGAATACTGCGCGCAGTGGTATAGCCGATCACCAGCGCCGCAGCAGCCGACATCGCGGCAACCACCAGGATCCAGAAACTGGCGCTGCTGACCGCCGCATCTGCATTGATCCGGCTATCGCTGGCAATGGCACCGGCAGACTTGCCCATCTCATCGAGCAAATTGAGGCTGTTGACCAGACTGGCATCCAGCTGCTGATTCTGAGTGGCCAGCGACAACTCCAGTTGCTGAGCCTGACGCATGGTTGCCAGCAAGCCCTGAGCGCCAAGCGCCAACTCCTGCATCCGGTCGAGATTGGAGACAAAGCGCGCTTTCACATCATCGGGCACCGTCACTCGATCCAGACGCTTGCGCGCCATCTCGATGTCCTTGCTCAACACCTTTTCCAGCTCGTTCAAATCGGTTTTGGCATCGGCACGGCGGATATTCTTCAGATCGCGGGCGATACCTGAGGTAATGAGTTCCGCCTTGTTGCGCATGGAGCGCTTGCTGGCGGTCTGTTGCAACAGCAGATCCGCCGCCCACTGGTAGGTATCCTCAAGCCGGATAAATTCCATCTCCAGCTTGTGGCGCTGATCCAGTGCACTGACCCACTGCCGATGCTGGGCCAACACCTGATCCGCCAAGCCATAAAATTGGGAGGTAGCACTCTCGACCTGCTGGAAGCGGGCGCGGGCATCCGCCACGTCGGTAAATTTACCCATCTCCTGACTCAGCTGAGCGAAGCGGTTCTGCTGCTCCTTGAACTGATTGGCCAGCTGCGGCAACTGGGCGGCATCTTCACTGGTGCGGTAGACCAGCACCCAGCGGTTGCTATCCTGCAGCGCCCCCTTGAGACCTGCGACAGCCACCACCAGCGGGGTTGCCCGGTCAGATACGGCGGAGAGGCCGTCATTTATACCCTTGATTTTAAAGGTACTGATCACGCCAAGCAGGATCAGCAACAGCAGCATCAACACAAATCCGGCGATGATCCGCTGCACGATAGATAAACCCATGGAGACATCCTCACTCATTGGGGGAAGGTAAAGTGAACATAGTCACTATCGGCAGGGGTAGCGAATAACTGAAATAAAGCGGCAGGTATTTAATTGATTTGTATCGGGTTGGATCACAGTCCGGACCAGATCCGTCAAATAAAAAAAGCCCGGCACGAGCCGGGCTGAAAGAGACGTACTTTGCTATATTCCGCGATCCTTCCAGGGCCGCGGTCAGAATCAGCTCATTAGAAGCGGTAGCCCGCACCAATCATAAAGACCATCGGGTCGATATGCGTTTTGAAGGTACCAACACCATCAACTTTCACATCGGTATCGATATCCATGATCCAGGCTGAACCGTTTACAAACCAGCGGTCTGTAACCGCCATATCGATACCGACCTGACCTGCCAGGCCCCAAGAATCATCAAGGCTAATATTGGCACCATCGAGCTTCCCGACACCCTTTTCATCAAAGAAGGTGGTGTAGTTCACACCCACACCAACATATGGACGAACCTTGCTCTGGGCATCGCCAAAATAGTACTGAGCCATCAATGTTGGCGGCAGATGCTTAACCTTGGCTATTTCCCCCAATCCAGCAGTGCTCACACGATGGGAGAATGGGGTTGCCGCCAGCAGCTCAACCCCCCAGTTATCGGTGATCATATAACCCAAAGTCAGGCCAAGTTGTTGATTGCTGTCGATCTGAAACTCGCCAGTGTTAAGCACATCATCACTGCTCTCCTGAGGAGAAACGATGGCCAAACCACCACGAACCAGAATATCGCCAGCCTGGTGGGCCATGGCGAAGGGAGAGGTCACTGCAGCGGCAATCATCAGAGGAAGTAATTTTTTCATCACGTAATCCCTTTTTTTATTTCCTGATTACCCATGACCCTCAGCCAGCTTCAAGAGCCGATATGGCATCGGAGGGCTTGCCACGACGGCATGCCCCAATTCAACCAACATGCTCTTGAGGTCAAAACGATGATTAAACCGGAAGCAGTATTCCGCAAGATGCCT
>NZ_JAPDCD010000076.1:0-11015 GCF_027705695.1 Aeromonas sp. QDB62
CCAAAGGGATCAGACTGTAAATCTGACGGCTCTGCCTTCGAAGGTTCGAATCCTTCTCCCTCCACCATCATTCAGAAGACCCGGCCTCGCGCCGGGTTTTCGCTTTGTATACCCCCCCACTCATTTCTGCCCTTGTCAGATCTGACAGTTGCAATTGCATTCAATCTTGCTCATCGTGGCATCATCAATATCAGAGTATTCACATCATGTTTGAAGTCTGTGACGAGCACGGTCACGCTACCGGTCTGACACTGCAGGCGCTCAAAGTCAGAATAAGCAACGACTATCAGGGCGAAGTGATGGTGCGCTACAGCAACAAGCTGGGACTCCCCACGACCCTCTTTCTGACCATCCACCAGGGCGTTGCCTATCAACGCTTCAAAGCCGGCTCGCCAAAACTGGACTGGGAGTGGCTGGCCGGTGCAGGCAATGGTCACAGCCCCCGCGATTTTATGAGTGAACAGTTTCCACTATTTCAGCTCTCCCTCGATAGCTGAGTCGCTCTCGCTCAACTGCCGCAACTCCCCGATGATGTGCTGCAACCGGGTGCGAAATAGGGCCAGTTCGTTCATACAAACCTGCGCCCCGAGCTGACGGATCTTCTCTTCCAGTCGCCATGCCTCTTCGGCGAGCTGCGGCGCCATCATCATACTGATAGTGCCAGCCTGACGATGTACCCAATTGGCCAATGCCTTGTCATCCTGTGGCTGCTGCGCCATCGCCTGTTCAAGCTCCTGACGAAATAGCGGAAATATCTGCCGCAATTTGTCACCTTGGCCAAAAAATGCTGCCATGGCAGCGACATCAATCAAGGGGGGCGATGGCAAGATGCGCCACTTCTGCAACATCTGACGCAGCCCGTCCAGCAGCACCGGCTTGCCCAGCAGATCGTCCATGCCCGCGGCGAAACAGCGTTCAGCCTGTTCCGGCAACACATTGGCCGTCATGGCGATGATCAGCAGCCGCTCGCCTTTTTCTGCAGCCCGAATCCTGCGCGTAAATTCATAGCCATCCATCACCGGCATCTGGCAATCACAGAGCACCAGATCATAGGAGTGCTGCGCAACCATCTCGAGAGCCTGCTGGCCGTGCTCCGCCAGATCGCAGCTCAGATCAAGCTGCCTGAGCTGGCGCATCACCAGTGCCTGGTTGAGGGGATTATCCTCCACCAGCAGCACTCGACAAGGCAGCAAAGGCTTGCCCTGCACCTGCTCTTGCAACGATGACGCAGCCACCCCATCCACCCAGGCCAGCTGGCGATAACAGACCTCCCGCACCGCATGCCAGGTCATGGGGTTGCTGTTGAGCAGATAGCGTCCCGCCTCGTAGCGATAGCCGAGAGGTGATGTCAGTGGCAACACACAGATAACCCCTTCAGGCGCCTGCAGATTGTCACTGAAACGCAACTCAGCGTCGCTGTGCTGCGTGGTGCGCTCAATCCCCAGTGCATCGAGATGCAACAGCAGGGTGTGGCACAACTTCTCGTCATGCAGCTCGACAGAAGCCTGCATCCTGTTCAGCCGGGGATCCGGCTCTCGCTGCGCCAGTACCGGCAGCGTGACCGTCAGGGTGATGACGGTGCCAAGCCCGGGCGCACTCTCCAGCCGGATCTCCCCCCCCATCAAGCGAGCCAGGGTCTGACAGATACTCAGTCCCAGACCCGTACCACCATAACTGTGAGTAGTAGCGCTCTCAGCCTGCTCAAAGGCATTGAAGATCCGGCCAAGCGCCTCGGCACTCATACCGATGCCACTGTCGCGCACGCCGAAGCGCAGTTGCTGTTGCCCCTCCTCCTGCGCCAGCTGTTGCACCGAGATCTCGATAAAGCCTCGCTCGGTGAACTTGATGGCATTGCTGACAAAGTTGAACAGGATCTGGCGCAGACGCAGCGCATCACCGCTTACCCGGGCTGCCACACCGGCATCCGCCCACAGGTAAACGCGCAACCCCTTGCGGTGTACCTCGCTCATCGTCATGGTCAGCACGCTGTCGAGCAGCTCCCGGACAAGGAACGGGGCTTGTTCGAGCTGCATCTTGCCCGCCTCCAGCTTGGCGAAGTCGAGCACATTGTCGATCAGTGCATGCAACCCCTGAGCACCGCGGTTGATGATCTCCACCATCTGGCGCTGATCCTGGGTCAGCTCGGTGAAGGTGAGTTGCTCCGCCATGCCGACGATGCCATTCATGGGGGTGCGAATTTCGTGGCTCATGGTGGCCAGAAACTCCCCTTTCTGGCTGGCAGCCGCCTCGGCCTTTGCCTTGGCGGTGGCCAGCGCGGCCTCAACCCGCTGGCGGCGGACAATCTCCTGACGCAACCGCCAGTACGCCACCGAGAGTGCGAGGATAAACAGGACGATCCCGGACCCGACGGGGATCAGAGTCCGGATCAATTTTTGCCACGAAATCCCCTCGCTGTAGTTCAATGCCAACCAGCTATTGCGGATCTGCCGCTTCTCCTTGTCGCTCATGCTGGTAAACACCCGATTGATTAAAGGCAACAAGGGAGCATAGGACTCGCGCACCGCAACGGCCAACTCATCCTTGAAGGGGGTGGGCGCGGCAATATGAAGCCGGTCATCAAACTGCTCGGCTATGAGGCGAGAAACCACCACCAGATTGCCGATATAGGCATCACCCGCCCCGGCTGCGACACGAGCCATCCCTTCGTTGGCATTGCGGGTCGTGGTCAGCTTGAGATCGGGCACCAGCGCCCTGAGCCGGGGGATCAACATGCTGTCCGTCAGCAGCAGATGCTTGCCAGCCAGATCAGAAATATCCCCGATAGGCAGGCTGCCACGGGCCGTCACCAGCACCATGGGAAATGACGCGAAGGGCTCGCTGCCATGCCACCCCACCAGCTGCTCGATAACCCGGGTTGGCAAGACCGCCAGATCCACATCGTGATGCAGCAACAACTGCTGCAACTCGGGCCAGTTCTCGACGGGCAGCCGATCGTAAGCCAACCCCAGCCTCTCTTGCAGCAAGGCAAGGTAATCAGCCATTAAACCGACCGAATTCCCCTCCTCATCGCGGTAAGAGAAGGGGGCCCAACCGGGGAGTAATCCCAGCTTCAACGGCGGCAGTGTCGAGAGCCAGGCACGCTCATCGGGACGCAACAAGAAATTGCTGTGCCCCATAAAATTGGGGGTCAGGCTCTCCCCCAACCAGCGTTTTTCAAGTGCACTGCGCGCCTCGACCGTCAGCGCCTGAATGGCCGTATCAAGCCGGATAGCAAGGGAGTGCTTCTGGCTGACGACGCCAAGATGCAGGGTTTCCATCAACAAGGGAGACTGGGCAACCACCGCCAACGCCGGGTGATGCTCGATAAACAGATTGGCCACATGGAGGTTGCCGATATAGGCATCTGCCCGCCCTTGCTCGACCGCCTGTAGTGCGCTGCGGGTATCGACAAACAGCCGCGGTGTGACATTCGGGTAGTGCAGTCTGACCAGTTTTTCCGTTATAAACCCCTTCTCGATAGCAATGCTCGAGGACTGCAAGCGACTCACATCACGAAACAGGGCGCTGTCTTGTCGCACCACCACCACAGTCGGCGAGGTGTAGTAAGGCAAGCTATAGGTAACGCACTGGCGTACCTCAGAGTTAAAGGCATCCAGCAGAATATCGACCTTGCCACGGCAGGCATCGGCATACATGCCCTCCCAGTCGGGGTAGACCTGCCAGGCAATCCGGTAGTCCAGCTTTTGGGCTAATTGTTCCATCAATTCAACGCTGAACCCGGCTGCGATCTTGCCATTCCACTGTTGAAAAGGGCCCCACCCTCCGGCCACAATGCCCACATTGACAGTGCGCGCAGCAAGGAGCGGCGCCGAAAACGTCACTGGGGTCAAGAAAAAAAACAGTGCAATAATTATGAACCGTTTGATTAATGGCATGGGCGAATAATATATAGGCATAACGATTCACATATATTTTCCAAAAGATAGATGTCCCCTAAAAAATGGGGTGCGCACGGTAGTATAGAAATGTTAGTTTTGATAGCCTGAATATTACTCACCGTTTTATAAGAGGCTCATCCATGTCCTTCAAGATTATTCTTGCCGATGACCATCCCTTGATTCTGACCGGGATCCGTAGCCTGATTGACCAGATAACCCCCCATTGTGAAGTGATCGCCGAGGCATATCAGGTATCTGAGTTGCTGAAATCATTGCAACAACATCATTGTGATCTGTTGATTACCGATTTCAGTATGCCGGGAGATACCCGCTGCGATGGCCTGGTGATGATCCAGCAGTTGCGCCGGGATTATCCAAACCTGCCTATTATTGTGCTGACCCAAATCCAGAACAGCGCCATCTTGCAATCCCTTATTCAGGTTGGGGTAAACGGTCTGATACTGAAAAAATCGGTGATCAACGAACTGGCCGATGCCATTCGCCAGATATTACTTGGCCATCGCTATATTGGCCCTGCGGTAAACATGCTGCTGGCCGATGCCGGTGTATCCTCTCAAGGCAATATAAGTCCGTTGACCCCCAAAGAGTCTGAAGTTGTCCGCCTGCTGGCCAGCGGCATGTCGGTTTCCGAGGTTGCCGACTATCTTCATCGCAGCGTTAAAACCATCAGTACCCAGAAAAAAAGTGCCATGGTGCGGCTGGGTATTACCAGTGATAGTGCCCTCTTTGACTATGCCAAAAGCAGTGGTCTCTGTTAGTCGATAGATGCATCAAATATCAGGGTAACATCCCCTTTAAAATTGGAACCTGGGTATTTCATCATCTCTGTTACCGTTCCACCGACAACCTGAAATAGAATCGTTCTTGCAGCATTCATAACCGGCTGCCCTTGCACAGGCAATACGAAATTATATGGTCTAGTCGTCAAAAGGTTCATTTCCTGGAACCTGTTAACATAATAAGTTTTTAATGGTACTTGGCGCCCTTTGGCATCTTTTAGTGCACACTCGCTTCCCCATAGATATTGACAACGCAGGGTCACGGTAAAAGGCGCACTGAACCAAATCCGGAAAGGCAGCTCTTGCTGCAAAATATCTGGCGATTGTTTTCTATTATGAAGCCAATTGATCCATCCACCCGGTGGCAACAAGGTCACACTGTCAGCGCCATTAACGGACTCTTTTGGAAAATCCACTTTTAACTGATGACGTACGGTCAATGTGAATTTAAGCTCATGTTCTATTCCACCTGAATAATTGGCCTCACCCACGTCAATATCTTTATTTCGGCCAACAGAAACTTTTAAACTACCGGTGTATTTGCCATTAGACATGCGCAACGGATCAGGTGATTTAATGCGAAAGCCATAGTTCAACCAGGCAACCGTGTATGAGGTACCATTACCAAGCTGACTATTAAAATAGCACTCTGATAAACCATTTTGAGCAACATCATCAATCGAATAAACAAACAACTGTTCCAATACTAAATCCCCCCCCCACCAAGACCATGTAGGGAATTCTCTATGGCAGTCACCACTGATTTTATTAGTTGGCCATTTATTGTCATTTACTATCGGATACATCATTTTCATTACTTTCGCACCAATATGCGTTGGTATAACCGTCAATTCATGACGCTCCCCATTTTTGCTATTGGTCAGCACTACTTTTTTAGGCCCCGCAATCCGATAGTAACTCAAATAGCTCGATTTTCCTTTACTTGAGTCAATCATCTTGATGATTGACACTGGCAATTTTACGATGGTAGATGACGCCAGTGGTCTCTGAGGGTCACAATAAGCAACCTCAACGCCAACATCACAGGATGTTGTATTGATAAAGCGACCAGCATTAATTTCATAACTCTCAGGTTTATAGTCTGCTGTAATATCAATTACGACCGAGAATGCTGGCCAAGAGAGTAATAGTAGCACGATAAATTTAATTCCTTTCATTTTTTACAGTTACCCCAGCCGAACATATCAACTCCCCCAACAAAATAATATCGGACTCTTCAGCCCACGCCTGCTCACCAGCCACCTTGCTGCAATACAGTGCGCCATTACGCTCCACACTGAATGCTGGCTGTCGTCGGCTCGCCTCCAGCGCGAAGAAGCCATCATTTTCGGTAAATGCCCGCCCTATGGGGTTGCTGACCATGGCTCCACGCAACGGCTGGTTTTGCTCGTCCAGCAAGCGGCCAATCACAGTGACTGTGCTCACGGCATTCACCTGGCCATAACCCACTCCACCGCGGTTAAGGTGGTAGGGGAGCACAGTAGGCTTGATGGTGAGCGGCGCGCCCTCGTGGTCGGCCATCTCCAGTTGCAAGGTGCCGCTTTGCAAGGCAGGCACAGAGACCAGATGGCGTCCGGGCCCGAGGGTCTGCACGCTACCCTGATCGTCACTGACCCGGATCTGCGCCGCCTCGTCATCGGCCTCGATATCGAGGATCATCGCCGCCTCATTGCCCATGCCGCCCATATCGCGGGAACCGAGCGCCAGCTCCCCTTCTTGCCCCAGTGCCACCACGCTCTCCAGATTGATGCCGCCGGTCACCTGTTCGTTATAGGAGGAGTGCTGGGCAAACAAGTCGCCCCCCAACCAGGGCGCGGCGAAGCGGCCATAGCCGGATAGTCCGGTACCATAGCTGTCGTGGGTGCTGCCTACGCTGACCTGACGCAGCGGCCCCCAATCTACCTCCTGCTGGTAGTTAAGATAGGCACTGCGCTGGGCGCCGCCGGAGCGCGAGGTATTGCTGCCCAGCCCCAGCGACAACTGGCGATCCTGTCCCCCCAGGTTGACGGTCAGACTGAGGGTGCTGCCGCGATCCCGCTGCTGCGCAGTGCTCTCGCTGCCGGGACGATCGAACAAGGTCACCCCCCAGGTCACCCAGCGCCCCAAAAATCGATCGCTATAGTGCCACCCCACATCAGCGCCATTGCCACGGCCAGACTGATGAGAAACATAGACACCGAGGGATCCCCACTTTTCCAGCGACTGCTGCAGTGACAGGCTGGATACCGAGCTTGCGTCCCCCTGCTTGCGCAGATTGCGCGAATGGCTGGCCACCAGACTGCTGTTACCGTGCCAATAAATCCCCTGCAGATCGTAACCCCACCCCATGCCGACACTCTGGTTGAGAGAGGCAAAACCGTGGAGCTGACTGGTCGCCTCCCAATCGAGCGAGAGGGAGTGCTGAGCCCGTCTGTCCACATACTGGCTACCCGCTCCCACCACCAGCGAGGGAAGCAGCAAGTGGTTGACCGCCGCGCCGCCACTGGCCCCCTCCAGATCGCTGTCCCCCTGCCTCACCAGCCAGCGGGTCTGGCGTCCGGCGAACAGGTTGAAACGCCACGGCTCCTCCGGCGTCTGCCAGTTGGAGGGTTTGTAGATCATCTCGCGCCAACGGCGGGTCTCCTGACCATCCTCCAGCAGTCGCAGTTCCACCTCGTAGATACCGCCGGGCAGCGAGCGGGTATCGAGCGCCTGCAAACCGGATACGACCGGCTGGGCCTGGATCAGGTTGCCGTCACGATAGATCTCCACCATGCCCGGCCGAGCTGGTGCAACCTGGATTGGTGCCAGACTGGGTCCCCCGCGTTCCCGGCGCAGCAAATCCGAACTGCCCCACATCACCCCGAGCACAGTGGGGGTCGCACCACTGTAGTAGTTCGGCTGACGCACCAACCCCTGCGCCGAGGGAAAGAAGAAGCCAAGGCGATAAAAATTGGCCTCATGGAGCCGCTCTCCATATAGCTGAGCCAGGCCTACTTCGCTCGATTGCCCCTCCTGCCAGGTGGCATCCCCCTCCATAAAGGGGGACCACTGCCCCCAGCTACCTTCAAGCTGCAGGTTGTAGTGTCCATTGCGCTGAGTGCCCTGCACCATGTTCAGCTGGTTCTGGATCAGCAACCCCTTGCTCTCTTGGGGCAATGCCATGAAGCGCTGATCCCGCGCCTCCAGCTCCACCTGCCCGGTCAGCACCGAGAGCTGGGACTCCTCCAGGCTGTATTGCAATCCCACAATGCCTTCGGGACAGGCGCGGACGCACTCGCCGATCGGCAGGTGAGATCCCAGCCTGGTCAGCCAGCGCTCACGTTCCCGCTCATCAAACTCGCTCTCCTGCACATCCAGCAGCGAGAGCAGTTGCACCGAGTTATCGCGCCCGAGCAACACTTCACCATCACCCAACAGGCGACCATCGACAGTGACTCTCACCATCAGGGGAACACCAAAAAAGTGCTCTTCAAACCCCTCTGGCAATTGCCGCGCCTGTTGCAGCAGCAGTGCCGGATCTGCAGCCAGCAGCGGGGCAGAGAGCAACAACCCGAACAAGAGAAGAAGAAAACGAACCATGGAGTGCAACCTGAATGCCTGGAATCTTAATTAAAGGGGGGCCTGATGGCCCCCACATACTCAAGTCAGCCACCTTGAGCTGGCGGAGCCTCGGATTCAAACATCATGCTGACAATCCCCTGATAGTTGCCGGGCTTGTAGCCACCGGTTGGCGCCACAGCGGGAATAATCTCCAGCCCGACCTGTTTGCCGGTATTGGCATCTGCCTGATTCAGCAAGTCAGCAGATGAAGTGGTCAGCGCAACGCCTGCCACCTTGACCGTCAAGCCGATACTCTCCTTGCCGCTGGCCATGGTAGCGGGATAGACCAGATAGCCCTTGATGGAGCCAAGCGTGCTCTTCATCTCCAGCTGCTTGGCCAGGGGATCCAGCTGCTGGTTAAACGGGTTGAAGGTCAGTTTCTGCGGGGTACTCATCCAATCTCCCACAGGCTGCACGTAAAACTTGTCGGTCGGGATCTGCGCCGTTACCGTCACCGTATGCTCGATGCGCTCGGCCGCCATCAGCGAACCGCTCGCCAGCAACAGGGCGGGAAAAAGCGATAATATCTTCATAGCCACTCCTTCAGGTGTGATTGTCTTTCTTGTGATATATCGATATTCAAAGCTTGAACTCCCTGAATGCCGATTGTTTCCCTTCGATCAGTTCAAAACGAACCGTCCGGGTTGCATCTTTACCGAGCCGCTTTTTAACGCCGGGCAGCAGATGCTGTTTCTCCGGTTGACTGCATGACGTTTCTTTTTTGTCGCACAGTTCCAGATAATCGAGAATTACGGTGGCATTGCCCCGATTCTCCACATAGAGAACACCTTTTTCACGGTCAATCCGGGTGTCATAACGGGTCTCTTTGGGTGCCACAAACAAAATGGTGCCAAAACCGGTCATAATGCTGACCCCGGCGCTTATTTGCTGTTGTGGCGGCAATTCGGTGAGATCTTCATCCTGTGGTTTTACCGGGACAAAACGCACCCGAAAATAACGTTCACGTTCCCGTTCCCGTTCCCCCATGTAAATAAAACGGGTGGCCTGCATGCCACCTGCGGGAATAATCAACCGTGAGGGACTGGTCACCAGCTGGCGAACGCCCTCCTCCGGTAGCTCCCGCTCCTTGGGCACACCGTCAGCACCATATACAATCTCGGCCAAAGTTATTTTGACAAAAGCCGTTTCATCGCCAACATTGCGAATCCGTTTGAGCAGTGTAGTTTTCTCTGCTGACATATAGTCATATAAATTGCCAACACTGATATCCGGCGATGCCAAGGCGTTGCCACTGAGCACCAGCAGAAATAAAATAAAAAATTTACTCATATAAAAATTATCACATAGCAAGAAAGAGAAGGCAGTTCAGCAAAAGCTGTCGCTGAAAAATATGAATGAACCGTATATAAACCACTCTGGCATTATATTTACTTTTTAGTTTGGCGATTCATTGTTGAGGCCAGTCTAAATAGTCCACGCACCAGACTTAATCGGAATAATCTGATACTTAGTGAGTATTTTACCTGCCAATAATCAGACAATTCCTACAGCCCACATTTAGTGGCTTCCACTATTATCCACAGCCATAACCGTCAACAGGGATGTGCCATGTTTGCGTTCAAAGAAGAGTTTCCGGTCAGTGACGTGGCCTCCCTGGCGACAGTGGAGATTGCCGTGCCCTTTTATCAGCCGATTGTTGATCGTGATCGGGGGGTCATCGGGTTTGAAGTGCTGGCCAGACGCTGGGATCCCCAGCTGCAATGCTATCGGGGCATCGATTTCCCCTCCCTGAGCGAGGATGAATCCCTGCATCTGGACATCGTCATGCTCAGATCCATCCTGCGCGACCTGCCAGCACTGGCAAAGGGAGGGCCCTATATGCTCTCCATCAACCTCAATCCGGTACTGGGCAGTGCCACCTATCAGAATCTGTTGCTGCTGGTGCTGCTACAGGCTCGCAAACTGGATATCGCAATCTGGTTCGAGGTGGTGGAGTACGCCCCGCTGCACAGCCAGCATCTGGCACTGATCGAGGTACTGCGCAGCCACGGTGCCCATATTGCCTGCGATGACTTCGGCACCCAGGAGTGCAATTTCCAGCGGGTGATGGCGCTCCCCTACGAGATCATCAAGCTGGATCGCTCCCTGCTGCTACAGGCGGTCAAGAGTAGCCATGCCTTGCGCATGCTGACCGGACTGGTGGAATACCTGCAGCGGCTCGGCATGAAGGTGGTGTGCGAAGGGGTGGAAAACCAGACCCATATAGAGATTGCCGACCAGCTCGGCTGTGACTATCAACAGGGTTACGTCTACGCCATGCCCTCCCCCCTCTCCCGTTGGGCCTGAGCGGCCCGCTTTTCTACCTGACTCGCGCTGGCAACCATTCCCTGCCAAATTGCATGATGCGGTGAGGGCGAGTACAATCTCGCACCCCGTTTATCCGGCACATATTCATCTATAGGTGTTTCGGGTATGCCGTCATCGGGTCGCGCTGTGATGAATGCTCTTGCCGAGAGAAGAGTCCTGCGCACTCAACCCATACGGCGCCATCAGGTGGCGCCGTCCTGATTTGCAATCCGAATCAAAACACAAAAAAGCCAATAAAATCAACAATTTATAGCCCCAAAAAAACCCATATACACGATTCTATACACGGTGATAGTATCAGAGTTGCAGTAACCGTTCACCGGGACGGTGTTGACAGCACCAACTCCTCCGGGAACGGGTAGTCGGTTTTCTCGATGCAGGACCT
>NZ_JAPDCD010000077.1:0-10172 GCF_027705695.1 Aeromonas sp. QDB62
TAGGCTTGCACGCCCTGCGGCACGTACAGCTTGGTTTCGCCGAGGTCGCGGATGCGCGGCGCGAAGCGGAAGCCTAGGGAAGGTGCGAATAAGCACCTTCCACAACGAAACTGAAAAAATTAGTTTATTAAATTCAAATACTTACAAAGGCGCATTTTTATGTTTGGTGACTTATTCGCACCTTCCTTAGAGTATCCTGTTCTGGAGGGTTTAATCATGACCAAGAACAGGGTTCAGTTTCAAAAAGCATGAATTACAACTCAACGCTTACAAAGTCGGTGCGCATAAGGGGCGTTACGGTAAACCCGCGCCCCTTTTTGCTGCCTGTTGTTGTGGGATGAAAATAAAGTGTCATCCCCGAAAATAGAGTTTCATCCTTGAAAATAAAGTTTCATCCTTGAAAATAAAGTCTCACCCTAACTTTCCGTGAACACCAGGACATAATTGAGACAGGGGCCTTGATGGCCCCCTTTTATTGCGGTAGTTTCTATGTCTAGTGATTCATTGCGGGATTAAACATAGATGCCAAAGGCGATAGTTGTAGAGGATGCCCAGCTCGCCCACGCCGTGGCAGTCGCTCGGGCATCGAGCAAGGAGAATGGATCCCGTGACGCGGCCTTGCTCCTTTGCTTCTTTGGCACCGGCATGAAGCCAGCCGAGTTATCGCAGCTCCTGGTCAGCGACTACCTTTCACCCGCTGGCGAGCCGCTGGCCGCGACGGTGGTGAGGGCCGAGATTGCTTTCAATGGTCGCACCCGCCCCTTGTGCTGGGTGAATCAGAAGTTGATCAAGGCAGTGGATGAGCACCTTGCCGACCGGCTCCAGCGTGGGCAGGGCATCACCGGCAGGCTGACGGCTTATCGCGGCCTTGACCCAAGCAGTGCTCTGTTTGTGTCTGGCCGTACAGGCCAGCCATTGAAGTTGACGAGAGTGGAGCGCGGCGGGCGGGTGAGCTATCGGGCTGACCAGTTGACGGCCCTGATAAGTCGCCTGTTTGCTCAGGCAGGGATTGAAGGGGCAACCTCTCAATCTGGCCGCCGAACCCTGGCGGTGAAGTTGAAGCGCCAAGGCATTGATGAGCGGCATATCGGGGAGATCCTGGGCATGACAAGCATCAAGGCAATCAAGACCCTGTGTGACACCGACCCGGTGCGCCTGGGTGACCTAATCAGGCGAGTTGTTTAACCAGATAGAGGAAAAACGGACTCATGAGTAACGAAAATCATCAGCTATTCACCACCGAGCAGATCCGCCAGCGCCTTGAGGAAGGAGGCGAATCTGCCCGCTGGTTGGCTCAGGCTGTTGTCTCATACTACCGGCCAGCAGCACCGGCCCCTAGCCTGTTTGCCTTCTCTACGAAGCTGGACGAAGAGGCGCAGGGAATGTTTTTCCAACTGCTGTTGATCCGCAGCAAGCCGGATTGGTCTGATGACCAGCTCGCCGCCCTGGTGCGCGAGTGCGAACAGCACCTCACCAACTGATCGAGGAAAAGGGGTGCCAGAGGACCTGCAACAGGCTTATGTGTGGTTTTCCGTGGCGGTGGCGAATGGTTATAATGATACGTTTTCTGTTCCGTATGGTACTGATGCGGCGAGCATTCGCGATAGTATAGGCAAAACCCTCTCCAGCGAGCAGTTGGCTGAAGCCCAAGCGCTGGCAACACACTATTTCGAGCAGTATCAGCCCCAGTAACCTTGCTGATGACTGCGTATAAGGGGGCGTTACGTTAAATCGGACGCCCTTTTTGCTGCCTGTTGTCCGTGCCTGTCATTCAGTAAAGGTGTAGTATCATGTAAACATTGTGGTTTGGTGGGGTGTGTATGAGTGTTATGTCCGTTCGCTTACCGGATGAGGTAGAGCAACAGTTGGGGCAACTGGCCCAATCAACAGGAAGAACCAAATCGTGGTTGGCGAATCAGGCTATCCAGGATTATTTGGCGCGTGAAGCCTGGCAGATCGCGGAAGTTGAAGCGGCATTGCGTGAAGCGAATGCGGGTGACTTCGTGCCCGAAAAGGAGATGATGGCGAAGTTCAATCGGTGGGGTATCTAGATTGGCCCCTTGAAGATCCAGACACTTCGCCCCTCTTAACTTAAGAGGTAGTCTTGGAGCTATGTTCAGTACTAGTCACAACGAGAAGATGGTCGAAGTGTTAACAGGGGCCGAGCGCCGTCGACGCCGGACTCCACAAGAAAAGATCGCCATCGTGCAGCAGACCTTTGAGCCCGGGATGACCGTCTCTCATGTTGCTCGCTTGCACGACGTCAACGCAAACCAGCTTTTCAAATGGCGTAAGCAATTCCAAGAAGGGTCTCTCACGGCGATCACCGCCGGTGAGGATGTTGTTCCTGCTTCCGAGTTGGCTGCTGCCATCAAGCAGATCCGAGAGCTTCAGCGTCTGCTCGGGAAGAAGACCATGGAGAACGAGATCCTCAAAGAAGCCGTGGAGTATGGTCGAGCAAAAAAATGGATTGCGCATGCGCCCTTGTTGCCGGGGGACGACGATTAAGTGCTGTGAGCCAGGCTCTTAATGTATCGCGTGCGCAGCTATCCGTTCGTGTTCATCGAAAACCGGGTTGGCAAGATGGTCGTCATCATCGCCAGCGTGATGATGCAGCCTTACTTGGCCGTATCATGGAGGCGATGGCAGAGCTTCCCTCCTATGGCTATCGCCGGGTCTGGGCGCTGTTACGGCGTCAGTCTGAGGCAACAGAACAACCTGTGGTAAACGCTAAGCGGGTATATCGCGTCATGCGCGAGCATGGCTTGCTGCTGGAAAGAAAACCAGCTGCACCATTGGCCCAGCAGGCACATAAGGGGCGTGTTGCCGTCAAGGAGAGCAATCGACGGTGGTGCTCAGATGGCTTCGAGTTTCGCTGCGATAACGGTGAAAAACTACGTGTCACGTTCGCCATGGATTGCTGCGATAGGGAAGCGTTGGACTGGGCGGCCAGTACTGGGGGTTACGATAGTGACACTGTGCAAGATGTCATGCTGAGGTCTGTCGAACGTCGCTTTGGGGATTCGTTGCCGGCATCACCGGTGGAGTGGCTGACTGATAATGGCTCGGCGTATCGAGCCCATGAGACCCGCGCGTTTGCACGAGAAATCGGGTTGGAGCCCAGAACGACAGCAGTGAGAAGCCCACAGAGTAACGGTATAGCGGAAAGCTTCGTGAAGACGATGAAGCGAGACTATATCGAGATGATGCCAAAACCGGATAGCCGAACAGCGGTAGGCAATTTGGCTATCGCGTTTGAGCATTATAACGAGCACCACCCGCACAGCGCCTTGGGATACCGTTCACCACGGGAATTTCTGCGCAGTCGGGTATCACAACCCTAAGCGGGAAAAAGTGTCTGGACCTATGGGGTCAAATCCAGTATCAATGCAGGTTAAATGGCTGCGTAAGGCTGCACTGAACCTTGAGGATGCTCACGATCACTTAGCAAAAGAGAACTCCAGGGTGGCCCAGGAGTTTGTATTAGAGGTGTATCGCTTGGTTCACTTGTTGGTAGATCAGCCAGCAATGGGACGGCCAGGGCGCGTTCCTGGTACACGAGAGCTTGTGCTGCAACCCTATCCGTTCCTCATTCCATACCGAGTGAAGGGCGAGGAGATCCAAATTCTGAGGGTGTTTCATACCCGCTTGCGGCTACCAAGCCACTGGTGAAGGGTGCTTGTAGGTAGGGCGGTATGCGTTTGCGTATGGAGGGGGTCGTGCGGTAACGTACTGCCTAGAAAAGACAAACCCCGAACTTCTGTTGATCAACTTGGCGGGAGATTACAGAGAGTTCGGGGCCGTGCTTATGCAATAGGTGAAATATATCACATGGATCACACCAGACAACCCTTTAGCGCCGCCAATATGCGCGGTGGTCATTGAATCGAGCACAGCTTGACCTGTTCCGGGAGCGCCTGCCCCGGAAGCCCTACCACACCGACGAATTTACCACGGGTCTGTCCATTGCGGATGTCAGCCGTGCCCTTGGGGCTCGTTACATCCAGCCGAACGGGCCAACGCATCGGCATTGGCTCGTGTTTGACGTAGACCATGCTGCCGCTACGTTATCCTGGGATGACGTAGGCGCCCCGGCACCGAACATCACGGTGACGAACAGGGCCAACGGCCACGCCCACCTGATCTACGGACTGGAGACCCCGATCCGCACTGCCCCGGACGGCAAGGTGGCCCCACTGCGGTATGCCGCCGCCATCGAGGCCGCCCTCCGGGAGAAACTGGGGGCGGATCTGGGCTACTCCGGGCTGATCTGCAAGAACCCCCTGCATACCCACTGGCTTGTCCAGGTATGGGAGCCCGCCTCCTACGATCTGAGCTGGCTGGCCGACTACCTCGATTTAAGCCCCTACAATGGCCGCAAACAGCTTCCAGCTTACGGGTTGGGGCGTAACTGCACCTTGTTCGAGAAAACGCGCCAGTGGGCTTACAAGGCGATTAGGCAGGGGTGGCCGGGGTATGAGGCTTGGCTCTCTGCCGTTATAGATCGGGCGATCGGGTACAACGTCCAGTTCGAGCCGCCGCTCCCGGCCAACGAGGTCAGGCACATCGCTAAGTCCATTGCGAAGTGGACGCACCGTAACCTAACCCCCGCAGGGTTCAGCGCCGTACAGGCCGCCAGAGGGGCCAAGGGTGGGAAAGTATCCAAGGGTGGGGGCAGGCCCAGTAATAGCGGTAAGGCTCGTGCAGACCTCTTACCGGAGGTGCTCAGGCTTAAGGGTATGGGGTACAGCAACCGCGACATAGGTGAGGATCTTGGGATCTCGTCCAGTACGGTCAGCCTGTACCTGAAACGCGAATCTGAGTGATCGAAACAAGCCTTATCAGATAGTAGCCCCCGAAGGGGGTTCTTTGAGCCCTTAAAATCATTCAAGAGAGAGGATTGGTGCGAGGGGGGTAAGGCCGATCCCGAAGGGCTGTCCATCAGGCCATGTGTTTGGCCTGTGGGCAGTAGGTCTTATCCCCGGAGCTGTTTGTTCTCTGCCTTTCGCAGTGCCCGCAGGATCTCCCCGGCCTGCTCCGGGGTCAGTACCACCGCCGACCCTCCATCCCGGATAGCCTGCATCTGGGCATCCAGCCCCTCTACCAATGCCAGATTTATCGTCACAGTAACGTTATTGTCCTGCTGCTTTGCACGGTAGGCTGCTTGTCGTTCTGCCCCTGTTTTGGCTGATCCGGTTTTTGGCCTACCCCGTCCGCGCTTGATGCCAAACATGTCCCCAGTCCCCTGATCCTTGGTGTCCTTCATGGTGTTATTTCCTGTCACTGTAACGGTAATTTATTATGTGTCACTGTGACGATAATTGGCAAGTTGCCGACCCCCTGTTTTTTTGCTGTACTGGCATTAAGCCAGCCTACCCGTATTACGTTGCTGCGCAACTACATACGGGGCTGTTGAGGGGCGCTGCCCCTTCAATCCCCCACCCCAAAACCACACCGGAGGCACCGTGGCCAAAGTCCCGAGAAGCACGACCGTGAGCGTCCGAATAGACCAGGCCACGGCGGAGGTATGGCGCCAGCAGGCGACCTCTGCTGGCCTCAGTGTATCGGACTGGATCAGGGGGGCGGTCGATGCTGGGCAGCAGACGCACATCCCCACGCCCCGCAAGCGCCCCTCACGCCCCCCACGGGATACCAGCAACGATGCTGACCCCGCTTTGATGCGGCAACTGGCCGCGCTTGGCTCGAACCTGAATCAGGTCGCTCGGGCACTCAACGAGTGCCGGAGTAAGGGTGATCGGATGCCGGTGTTAGAGGCGCTGGCCTATCTGCGGAGCATCGAGGCCGAGGCGGCCAAGTTGCTCCCCCGGCTACCGCCCCCACCCAAACCAAAGGCAAAGGGGGACGACGATGCACATTAAGTTTATGGCCCACGGCACAGGCTCTGGCGCTGCTGCCAGTGCCTACCTGATGGGGGATCTAGACCACAAGGGGGTTGCTCGGGCAGGCGTTGAGGTGCTGCGGGGAGACCCGGTGTTGTTCGGTGCCTTGGCCGACTCTCTGCCGTTCCAGCAGCGGTATACCAGCGCCGTTATCTCTTGGGCTACCGAAGAGGCACCGACAGAGGATGAAATCAACGCCGTGCTGGACGACTTCGAGAAGTTGGCTTTTGCCGGACTGGACAGGCAGGACGTACACCTGACCGCCGTCCTGCACCGCGAGGAAGATGGCGGTGTGCATGTCCACATCCTGATCCCCCGCGTTCACCTGGGCACGGGAAAATCCCTGAACGTAGCCCCGCCAAGTCAACGGAGCCACTTCGATTCGCTGAGGAACAAATGGAACTACGGAAAGGGCTGGGCACGGCCAGACGACCCGCTCAGGCGGCGGCCTGTGCAGCCCAGCTTTGACGCCTACAGGGACGCCAACGACCCCAAAGCAATTAAGCAACAGATCTCGGAGTACCTGTTGGGGTTAATCGCCCAGGGGGTGATCACCAACGCCGCCGATCTGCGTCGTCATGTCGTGGAAATGGGATGTGAAATCACGAGATCAGGTACCGATCATCTCAGTATCAAGCCAGCGGAATACCCGAAGGCAATCAGGTTGAAGGGGGAAATTTATGGAGCATCTTGGACAGTCGAAAACACTGTTGAGCGAGAGGATCGCGCAGCAGAAGCTCGCCGAACAGGCAGAGGCGGAACGGTGGACGAAGGAGCTGAAAGATATTGTCAGGAGCGACTTGAGAGAGCTTGTGAAGGGCGAGCTGGATACAACCGTCAGCGATATGAAGGCCGCGACCGCACCGCTGAGATCGGCCATGAGGCAGTCCAGGAGGGAGGCCCTGTTGCTGAGGCGATTTTCCGGCATTTGGTGGAAAGCGTGTCTGATCGGCGCGTGCCTGTCATTGGGGCTCGGGTTCGGGAGCTGGGGGTTGTTGAGCTGGCTCGGCAGCGAGATCCAGCAGCGGATCACGACGCTCGAAGCCATCAAGGGGGTGGAGGTCATCGAGAGCAACGGCAAGGTGTACCTAGCAGCCCCCCAACTCGGGACTTTGATCAACATGAAAGACGGTCGCAAAGCCGTGGAGGTGCAGTGAATGACGGAACTGGAACGGATCTTGGTCGGCAGGCTGGAGCAAATCGAGACGACACACAGAGAGCAGACCGCGGCCTTGACGCTGCAATTACAGGAGCAGGGGCGCTCTTTGGCCGAGTATCAGGAGCACTTAAACGGGGTACTCAGCGACTTCGAGACGCTGTGCGGGGGTCTACAGCACGACTTCGGGGAGCTGTTGAACGCCGTGGAGACATCAGAGGCCACGACCAAGATAACGCTAGGTCGATTGAACACCAGTGTCGGGAGCTTGATGGACGCGCTGAATACCTTGCTCAATGCGCGGAGCAAGTAGCGGCACTGGCGAAAGTGGAGAAGGCGAAGGGGCTAAGGATTGGGGGGCTTGGCATGTAAATCTGGTCGAAACCGAACCCCGCAAGATCCGGCCCTCAAACGGCCCTCAATGCGTCGCAAACTTTCAGGCCATAAACGGGTCAGGCAGGGGGAAGAAACGCGCCAGAAGGGGTCGTCTCAGAAAACGGAAAATAAAGCACGCTAAGCCGGTGGCAGCGGTCGCAATGGCCTGAACTTCCCCGCACCGACCTTGGCACTGCTGCGCCAATTGAGCGGCGACGTTAACCAGACGGGTGGTACGGCGAGGATCACCCAGCGCCGCCGAAGAGAACACAGATTTAGCCCAGTCAGCCGCACGATGAAGAGCAGAAGTTATCATGATCGTTACCATGTTAGGAGGTCACATGGAAGATCAGATCCTGGAAAACGGGAATGGTTCCGTTCAGGGCGCTACTTGTGTATAAGAGTCAGTATAAAACGTTCACGATCTCGCCCTGCCTGATTTGAGCAACAACGCCTCTCATATCAGGAACTTGTTCGCACCTTCCTTAGGCAATAATAACATCCAGACTTGTGATCGATGAAATGTTTTTAAATTTAGGAAATGTTAATGTTTATCACTATTTATGCTGCTCACCCTTGAATCAACGAGCCGTTTAAAAGTGAACATATTTATACATTATCTAATTACAAGATGTATGATTTTACAGTCATGGGAGTTAAATATGAACATAAAGAGCATTAAAGCAAAAATTACATTTTGTTTTTGTCTGCTGTTCGTTCTGTTGGTTTTTATTAGTTATGAAGGATATTTTGGTCCTGACAAAGTGTTAGCAAGGAATGCTCAAATAGATGAGATGCAAAGCATATTGCAAAACGAATTACAAGCCAGGCGTTATGAAAAAAACATGATTATTCGAAGAGATGTCGAATCGAAAGAAAAAACAATTCAGTATATTTCCGAAATTAGACAGCAATTGCAAACGTTAAAACAAAAACCATCGATGACCAAGTATCAGGCAGAGATTAATGACATATTAAATGCAACAAATGAATATGAAAGTTTATTCTCAAAGTTGGCTTCTGTTATGTTAACAGGTAAGTCATCTGACTCAGATTTATCTTCATTAGAGCCAGCGATGATTGCTACAGCCAGGAACATAGGAAAGATCAGCGAAAAAATAATTAACGAAGAAAAAATTGCAATGGATGAAGATCTGGCGTATTTCCATTACAAAATTATCATTCTTTCTACTATTGCAGTGATTATTGGAATTATATTTCCATTATTAATATCTCGCTCAATATTTAAATCCATTAATGAAATCATCAGAGTTTCACAGGGAGTCGGTGAAGGGAATTTAATGGTAAAGTCAAAATTGACTGGTTCCGACGAAATGGCGCGTGTTGCAAACTCAATACATAAAATGACGAAGAAAATTGGTCATGCCGTACATAGTATTACCATGACTTCGACAAAAATTTCAGATTCATCCATGCAATTTCATTCTTTTTCCGATCGAATAGCAAGTAGTGTGGACGATGTTGCCGCTCAAACAACAAATCTAGCGGCAGCAGGAGAAGAAATTTCTACGACAGCCAATTCCATTGCGCTTAACTGTAATAATGCAGCCAAAGCAACACAACAAGCATCAGATACAGCCAAACGGGGTCACGATGTCATCCAAAATATGACCGGAATAATGGATCAGATCTTAAATACGGTTCAAGACTCTTCGCAGACTGTCACCAATTTAGGCGTAAGAAGCGATCAAATAGGCTCTATTGTTAGCACTATTGATGCAATAGCCGCGCAAACGAACCTTTTGGCTCTGAATGCAGCGATAGAAGCTGCGCGAGCCGGTGAAAAAGGTCGTGGATTTGCAGTGGTGGCAGATGAAGTTAGAGCATTAGCTGAAAGAACAACGCATGCCACGCAAGAAATCAGTGAAATGATCCAGACAATTCAAAATGAAACTAAAAATGCAGTTAAAGCGATGCAAATAGGCGTTGAGCAGGCATCAATGGGAACCACTGAAGCGAATCGATCTGGTGATGCGTTGCGTGAAATCATTGCACAGGTGGATGAAGTTGTCACACAAGTCGATCAAATTGCTACCGCGACAGAACAGCAGACAGCAACAACATATGAGTTAGCCAATAATATCCATCAGATCATGACTGTTTTGCAACAAATCACCGAGGAATCATATGAATCGGTTCGACGAGCAAGTGGACTAAACCTGCTTGCGGATGAATTAATGCACAGTTTAAATGAATTTAAAATGGATGATGACGTGCTCCTGTCCATCAATAAAGCAAAAAGTGCCCATATGATTTTTATTGGCAAGATAAAATCTCATTTGGATGGCTCTGCAAAACTGGATGCAAATAAACTACCAACACACCAAACTTGTGCATTTGGTCAATGGTATCACTCCTGTAAACATAGTCATCATGAACATCTGCATGGGTTTAAGGACATTGATGTACCACATCAGCAAATACATGAATTAGCAAAACAAGCAATTGTTGCGTTTGACAATGGAGATAAAGACAAAGCGAAGGGACTCTGTTCTCAAATGGATGAAACCATCCAAACGCTTTTAAATCATCTTGATAAAATGGGCAATGCTGTGCAACAAGCATAATCAAATGCCGCCCCAGCCGAAGATCACGAGCTGGGGCGAACATCCTGTGATGGCTCATCAATCCAAAAAATAACTGTGTCGTTTTCAGAAGGCGACTGCACGAAATATCAGGAGTCGGCTGCACTGCCAGAACTGGCCGCCTGCAAGGCAGCG
>NZ_JAPDCD010000078.1:0-9966 GCF_027705695.1 Aeromonas sp. QDB62
AAATCGGCTCAAACATGAAGAAATGAAATGACTGAGTCAGCCGAGAAGAATTTCCCCGCTTATTCGCACCTTCCCTAATCATGGGTAATCAGGATTTACTATGTCTATACAACATGCTAAAATAACAGCTTTTTTAATTGCGATGATGACATCACTGTCTGTGCTCGGGTCCAGCACCAAATACACCTTAATTTCTGTTGAAGGGGAAACAATATTTAGTGTTTTCAAAAGAGCGGGTCAACCCGGAGGAACTCTTATTAAGATTTTGGATATTGATCGTGAAAAGGTTTTGACCCGATTGAAAACTGGTTCAGAAATTGAGTTTTTTATTGATGGCAACAATGCGCTTAAAAAAATGAACGTTTTATATAAAGGAGAGTTGATATCTTCCTTTTCAGTAGTGTTAGAAAATAACGAGCCAGTTTACATCTCTAACAATAAAATCACCAACAAACAAAATAAGCCTGATGATAAAGCGAGCTCGATTAAGAACAATCATAAAGTAAATGGTGCAATAAGTAATTTTTTAGTCAAAAACCCAAGAGCCAAGGAAACTTTATCCGATCCTCACTCTGTATCAAAGTGTCTCGCTGGAAATATAGTTAGTGCCGCGTTGCTAACTAATAAAGCTGAGAGAAATAAAGTGGTATCACTAACGACCAAAATTGCAAGCCTAGCAATAAAAGTCCAGGGTGGTAATTCCGGTTACATTATTGGCAGCATGGTAGAATCGTATGTTGAGTTTTATACGTATAATGAAAGAGTTCTTATTGAAGATTTAAAAATAAATGAGTGTGCAAACTTAAATACTTCTGTGTGGAATTCAAAACTACCATGATGGGCAAACATAATGCATCAGGCGCAGGGAAAATGTGTACCGCTATGCTCTATACATTAGAGCTGACTAATGTATTTGGCTTTAAGAAAAGTCCATTTAAATGTGCCGAAGAATCCAGCGGATTTTGAGATGTTGAAGGAGTTTACCATCGAGTTCGCACCATTTAGGTCAGTTTCAAGGTTATCTCACCATCGGTAATCCCCCCGAAAAACAATGTGGAGATTACCGTGCAATCTTGATCTGATAACGGGTATTTCTACCGCCTCCAGGCATTTTTTCAAGGCAGCCTTTCTCTAACAAGTCGGCCAGATGGCGGGTCGCGGTGGCTTTACTGACCTTGGCCACCTTCTGATACTGGCTGGCGCTGATACCCTGCAAGAAGCCGTTTTCGCCGCCGTCCAGCATCCTGTTCAATACCTTGATTTGCTCGGCACTCAGCGGCTCGCTGCCGTGTTGCTGCCAGAAACGGCTCTTGGTCAAGGTGCGGGTGATCGCTTGTTGGGCCTGCTCCAACGTGGCGTTGAGAGTATCTAAAAACCAGACAAGCCAGGCCGTGATATCCAGTCCGCCTTTCTGGGTTTGTTCCAGAGCTCGGTAGTAATCGGCTCGCTGTTCGAGGATCGCCACCGACATGGCATACAGGCGGATGCTCTGGCTGTCGGCCTGAGAGAGCGCCAGATCGGTGAGGGCACGGGTGATGCGACCATTGCCATCATCAAACGGGTGCAGGGTAACAAACCACAGGTGGCAGATGGCGGCGCGCAGCAGTGGATCCTGGCCGGGGTCGTTCAGGCTGGCATTGAACCAGTCGATAAAACAGGCGAGTGCCTGCTCAAGACCCTGGCGTGGCGGGGCCTCGAAATGCACTGTGGGCCGATCCAGTCGCCCGGATACTACCTGCATCGGCTCTTCACCGCGTAGCTGGCCCACCCGCACACGCTGTAATGTCCAGTCATCGGCAGGAAACAGCCAGTGATGCCATTGCAACAGGCGCTCCAGCGTTAGCGGTTGATGTCGATTGTCGATGGCATCGAGCATCATGGCTGCCAGGCCTTCGGAGCGATCCGAGATGGGGTAGGGCTGTTCTTCGGATACGCCGAGGCGACGGGCCAGCGATGAGCGCACCGATTGGGCATTGAGCCGTTCATCTTCAATGGCCGACGAGGCGAGGATATTTGCCAGCAGGGTATCGAGCGCCTGGGCTTGCTGCGTTAGCGTAGAGCCGTGAACGGAATGGGTGCCGAGCAGGATCCCCAGATTACGTTGCGCCGTGCGTAGCCGTGGCTGTAGCGGTTCATCTTGCCAGCAAAAGTGTGGCCAGCCCTCATGCTGCCAGATCCAATCTTCAGTCATCTGTTTGCCCATCCCCTTATTGTTACAGGTCACGTCACCGATGAGCCGAATCGAATGCATATTTGGCTCAGTATGCGAGCCAAATTGGTGCGTATTTGGCTCATATGGTGAGCCGATAATAACGGGGATTCGGCTCACGACACAACCGGTATCGTGCAAGAATTGGCTGGGAGGGCACGCGTTGTTCGTAGGAGGTGGGGGTCATTGCAGGGAAGGGGGACGTACTTTGCTATCTGTTGTCAGATGAAGCAGCGGCCCTGGGATTATTAATCCCGAGCTCGGTGAGCAACCTTGCCAGAGATTGACCAGAGACGCATAGCAAAAAGGCCTCGCATTGAGAGCGAAGCCTTGTAGGGTGTGCTGTCCAGAGCTGTGGTATGGAAACTGTCATGGGGATTTTCAATCCCCTGCTCTACCGACTGAGCTATCTGGGCAACGGCGCGCATTAAACCCTTTCCAGCGCAGAGTGTCAACCATGATGGCACGATAAAAAGTGCGTTCGCTCAACAACCGAACGAAGCGACCATTTATTATCCATTCCAGTCCCGTTTCATGCACTTGCTGGCCTCTGAACACCCTGCAGGCTGCGCCAATATGATGGAAATTCGAGGTTCAGTGGGTCCGCCGCATTGAGCCGAATCCACTCTGCGAGTATGCTTTGCCGCAATGATACCGCCTGGAGGCAACATGAGTCTGAATATGCAAGAGTGGCGTGATGAGACCACCGAGATCGTCAACGAACTGCTGGCCGATGGCAGCAATCCCGATGCGGATTACGACATCGAGCACCACTTCGCCTGCCAGGATTTCGACCGTCTGGAAAAAGCAGCGGTTGACCTGTTCAAGGCCGGTTTTGAAGTGACCGATGCCGAAGAGATGGAGCTGGATGACGGCGCCACCATCTTCTGCTTCGATGCCACCATCGAGTGCAAGCTGAATGTCGAAGCGATCGTAGCCGATATCGCCAAGATGCTGCCCATCCTGGAAAAATACGGGGTGGATTACGATGGTTGGGGCACCTACTTCCAGGATTGATCCTGCCTCCATCGTCAAACAAAAAGGCCACCTTGCGGTGGCCTTGTTGTTTCTGACGATCTTTCACGCCAGATAGCTGGCAGCAAACTCCGCCGGCGGCAGGGGGCGACTGAACAGATAGCCCTGTAGCCGATCACACCCCGCCTCGGTCAGCCACAGCTGCTGCTCGGGCGTTTCCACCCCTTCGGCAGTGATCCGGATCCCGAGCTCATGGCCCAACCCGATGACCGAACGCACGATAGCGGTAGTCGCGCTATTGCTGGCCAGCCCCTGAGTGAAGCTGCGATCCAGCTTGAGGGTCGCCACCTGCAAACGCGGCAGATAGGCCAGCGAGCAGTAACCGGTACCAAAGTCGTCGATGGCCAACTGAAAACCGGCGGCGATCAGGTTGTCGAGGTTGGTCTCAATCTCGTCGGCATTTTCCATCAGTACCCCTTCGGTGATCTCCAGCTCCAGCTGACTGGCCTTGAGACCATGGCGAGCGATGCAGGCAGAGACCCGTTCACAGAGCGCCGGATCACGGAACTGCAGCGGCGAGAGGTTAATGGATAGAACCATATCCGGCTGCGCAGTTTGCCACTGCGCCAGCTGGGCACAGCCCTGCTCCAGCATCAGCTGGCCCAGTTGACCGATGATCCCCATCTCTTCCGCCAACGGAATGAATTCGTCGGGGGAGATCATCCCAAGGTCGGGATGGGGCCAGCGACAGAGCAGCTCGGCGCCGTGCAGTCGGTGGGTGCGGGTACAGATAATGGGCTGATAGACGGCAACCAGCTGGGCGGACTTGATGGCGAGTGGCAACTGGGCGGCGATCAGCTGACGCCGCTTGAGCCGGGCATGCAGATCGGGATCAAACAGGGTGCAGTACTGCTGCTGCCGTTTGCCCTGCGCCAGCGCAGCCTCGGCATGGCTGAGCAACCGCTCGGCATCGCTTGCCCGCCCCTGGGCCAGCCCGAGAAACACCGGGATCTGGATGCGATGATCTTCCACCTGATAGTGCTCCATCAACTGCTGCTGCAGATGCTGGCTCCACCCCTGCAATGGCTCGTTGAAGTCGGGCAACAACAGGCTGAAGTCATCGGCAGCGACCCGACAGAGCAGGGAACGCGGCGGTACCAGCTGCTGCAACCGCTTGGCCACCTGGCTCAGCAGGCGATCGGCAATCCGGATGCCGAAGCGATCGTTGATTTCACGAAAATGGTGCAGATCGACCAGCACCAGCGTGGCACTGCGTCCCCCAAGATGGCGGCTGGTCTGCAAGAATCGGGAGAGTTTGAGCAGTCCGGTCAGACTGTCGTAGTGCTGCTCCTGCTGCAACTGCGCCTGAGTGGTGCGCAGGCCGGTGATGTCACGCCCCAGCGTCAGGATCCCGAGGGAGTGGCCGTCACCATCGGGGACATCGACCCGGGTGATCTCCATGTATCGCCCCTGCCCGCTGGCATCCAGCAGACAGCACTCGCCATGACCCATCCCCTGCGGCGCCGCCAGCCGGAACGGCAGCTGCTGACCCAGCACCTCATCCGCCCCCTGGCCGATAAAGTCGAGAAACGCCTGATTGCACTCCAGCAACACCCCGTTGTGATCATCGAAACGGATCAGGTCAGGAATGGCATCGAGCAGAAAACGCTGCAACAACTGCTGCTGTTTGACCGTTTGTTCCAGGCTCTTGCGCTGGGCAATCTCATTAACCACCCCGAATACTGCGCACGCTTCCCCCTGCGGGGTGTAAAGAGGCACCTTGTGCACCTCCATCCAGCAGGTATCACCACCCCGGTTGCAATGGAGCTGCTGATACAGCATCGGCACGCCTCCGGCAAGCAGCTGCTCATCCTCACTGCGAAAGAGATCGCCCCAGGGCATCTCTGCATCTGTCTTGCCGACTACCTCGGCAGGCGACTCCAGCTTGGCTTCACGGGCGAACTCACGATTGGCGAACAGGTAACGCCCATGACTATCTCGACAGAAGATACTCATTGGCAATTGGTCGATGATCTGCTGCAGCAGATCAGGGGTGAGCATGTTGGTCACAGGGGTGCTTATGGAGGAATTTCGAGCAAATCTATGATAGCAAACCAATTTTGTAAAGCACCCCGATCACCTCCCCATAACATCGAACGCTGGATGGTTGCTGACAGAGATTGTCGCTCCGGCGATAATAGGCGCCGGTTGGCCAATGGCCTGGTGATATGGACGAGAGAAACAAGATGAAAAAGATTATGGGGAGCGCATTGGCGCTGCTGCTGGTTGGTTGTGCTGGTGACAATAACGGCGGTGAGGAGTATCGCTACAACCCGCCAATTGCCAAGGCAACCAACAATACTCAGGAAATGGCGATCCCGGTGGATCTGGTGTGGGCTCGCGCCGAGAAGTGGTTCACCGATCACGGCCTCACCATCGAAAACAGCCAGCGTGGCTCCGGCCTGATGACCGCCAACGTCAACCAGTCAGCCGACGGGCTGGAGTGGCTGGACTGCGGCACCATGGGTTCCAAAGTTGCACTGGGCAACCCGAACCTGCAGATCAACCTGATCATCACCCAGAGCGGCAACAGCAGCGTGGCGACCGTCAACGTCAAGGGCAACACCGAGTTGTTCTTCGTTGAATCCTCGGGCGAGCGCGTACCGGCCCCCTCCATCAAGCCGGTCTGCGTCTCCCGCGGCTCCCTGGAGCAAAGCCTGTTCGCCACCCTCGGCAACTGATTTCGCTTCCCTGCAAAGATAAAAAAAGCGGCAGATTGCTCTGCCGCTTTTTATTGCCCCGAAGCGGGCTTACTTGTCGATATCGAGCAAGTGGTTTTGCAACATATAGTCGATAACCTGACTGGCCTGGCTCTTATCCGTATATGCATTGCCTGTCAGCGAGGCAAAAGAGTGACCTTCCAACACAATTGTTTGCATCAAATTCTGTTGAGGAGTGTCATCTCTCACTTCCAGACGAACCTTACCGCTATCTTCAAAGATTGAGAGCAGCTCTTTAAGGGATGCCACACTCTTGCTGCTATGTGCATCGAGCAAATCGCTCAAGTCAATGACATCCTTCTGATCCCCATCGACAGCATTATTGGCCGTCTTGTTAAAATCAGTAATGACATCAACGGCAGGATTGCTGACACTGGCGTCGCCCTGATTCCATACGAAGATATCCGCTCCATCGCCACCGGTCAGAATGTCGTTACCCAAACCACCATACAGTTTGTCACTGCCAGTGCCGCCATAAAGGATATCGTTGCCATCTTCACCATAGAGCTCATCGTTGCCACCTTGGCCAAACAGGATATCGTCACCAAGACCACCGTGCAGCTTGTCGTTGCCCCCTCGGGTATCGCCCGCCACATCAAATGACTTGGCATTCCCCTTGATGTACTCGTAAAGCTCAAGGGAGCTGGGTGCATAACCATTTTTCAAGGTCAGGAACTGGGTCAGACCATCCAGCCCCTTGCCATTGACCCAGTCTGCCGGCTTGGTCGGGTTGCCAGCCGTGCCCCACGGCAGGTGATCGGTATTGATGGCATCCCCGAACAGGATATCGTTACCCGCACCACCGTGCAGAACATCGGCCCCCACTTCAGCAGGTGTATTGGTGGTCGAACTGCCAACCAGCACAGCCTTAAGCTGATCTGCCGTGGTGATGATGTCGGGTTGGCCAACCGGTGGACGCCCGCCCATCACCTTGTTCAGATCGTCGATCAGCAGCGTGGCAGAATCCCCGCTATCATCCTCATTTACGGTGAATACGTAGCGGTAATCCCCCGCCGCCAACGCACCGCTGTTGACTGTTCCGGCCGAGGTCACCGCGGCACCGACCTTCACCCAGGCAGAGCCATTCCAGCGTTGCAGTTGCACCGAGAAAGTGTCTCCGCGGCCGAAATCATTACCCGTACTCAGATCGAAGCGCAGGCCGGTCCCCGCAGCCACTGTCAGCTTTTCGCTTCTAAACACTGACACACCATTATCACCCTTATCCGTCAGCGTCAGACGGCCGCCGGAGATATCAACCGAGCCCGAGCTATCGCCGGTCTTGCTCCAGCTACTCGCGCTCCACGGCCCTGTATTGCCGGAAAAATCATTCAGCAACTGAGCGTTCTCATATTTACTGCCAGAACCGACCACCTTGGTATTGTCGAAATACGCCAGGTTCCCCTGCGTCACGCCATTACCGATGCCGATCGCCTTGACCTCGCTCTGGCCGGACAGATTCGCAAAAGCATCGATGGCCTTCTGCATATCGATATCGTTGGTTGTGCCACCACTGCCCGAAGTATCCCCGTTATAAACCGTCGGGTTACCGTCAGTCAGGAAGTAGGTCAAGTTCTCGAACGTTTTCCCGCTGCCACTGCCCGGCTGGCTGTTGAACCACGCGGCAGCCTTGATAAAGGCATCCTCGTAGTTGGTCGCCCCGTCGGCCTTCAGCGAGCTGATCTGTTTGATCAAATCCTGCACATTACTCTGCGTCAGCTTGTTAAGCGTCAGCAGTGAATTCACCGAGGAACTAAAGCCAATGAGCGTCACGTTAACGACACCATCATGGCCTGCCAGCTGATTGGCCAACGCTTTCAGGGCGTTAATCGTCAAGGTCATTCTGTCCTGACCTGCAGGCGGGTCTTCCCTTCCATCCAGGCCAAATTTCATACTGCCTGATGTATCTACAATCAGGGCGATATTGTAGTTTTTGCCCGGATCAACCGAGGTCTTGATACCACCTATATCTCCCAGCAATACATCATCACCACGGCCCCCTTCAACAGGCTTGTCTGACGTACCATTGTCCCCATTCGGGTTTGTGGTGGGCTTGACCATAAAGCCGGTGTCCGCTTCGGTATATTTCACTTCACCGGCTATCGGCTGACTGTCCATATCATACTCTTGCGAGCCAGCCACCACTGTGACCTTGATATTCTGGCTACCGACAGGCAACTCCACCTGCAGCGACAGTTTCCCGTCTTGATCCAGCATGCTGGCCGGTACCTTCCAACTGCCGTTGGCCTGCTGGATGCCGCCTTGCACCACGGCCCCAGTCGGCAGGCCGGTAATGGTCAGATCGGTGAAGCGCTCGCTGCCATCGGTATCTTTCAGGTCGACATCAACCTTCAAGGTCGCCAGATCCGCCACCTTAGTCAGCTTGCCATCCTTGAACTCATACTTGCCATCTTGCAGGTAAAGAGTCTCAACACTGTAAAAATCATGATTGGCTCCATTGGAGCCTTTATAAACCAGTTGATAATCAAATGGATTTGGCGAACCGCCCATCACCAGCTGGAAATCCTTCATTGAGCCAGGGACATAGGCCACATCTTTCCCGTCCCCACCGAAATAGGTCGTGGACGCCTTCAGGCTTTGCGCAATCAGTGTGTCGTTGCCTGCTCCACCATCCAGAGTGACTGAGGACGCATTTTTACCCCCGATCAGAATGTCATTCCCATCACCACCAATCAGATGGTCATTGACACTCGCACCACCGATCAATGTATCGTCGCCAGCCTCACCCTTTGCCTGGAAATAGGTGCCACTGCCGTATTTGATGGTGTCATGGCCATCACCGCCTAGACCCCAGTTGCCATTGGTAACCAGATAATCATCTCCGCCAGTCGGCGATGGAGACGGCGTCTTGCCATTCAGGTCGGACAGAATCTGCTCTACCTTAGCCGCCCCCGGCACAAACCCGCCACTCACCAACTCAACCTTCAGCGTCACGCCGTCAACCACCGGCTTGATATCGACCACAAAGGTCGCATTACCGCTGTTGTTTACCCCGTCGCTCACCTGATAACCGAACGACGCATAATCCCCCAGCTTGTTACCGTCCGCACCGCTGTTTGCACCAATGCCCACCGACCCGCTCGCCTCATGCGGATCAGGCTTGAACTGCAGCTTGCCAGCAGCGATTTCTGCCTGAGTAAATACCTGATTTTCAACCACAGCCTGCCAGTTACCGTTGGCATCCTTGTACTGCAGCACCCCATCAGCCGGCAGTGAGGTGATCTTGATCGACAGCTGATCGGCAGGTGTATCTTCATCACTGGCGTTGAACTGGCTCCACTTCAAAGTAAGCGGCATATCTTCTTCCCCTTGGGAATACCCCCCAGAGGTAATCGGAGCATTGTCATTATCCACGATGGTACCGGTGGCGTCTTTGCCGCCGACGGCCAGTTTCAGGGTCTCGTCGGCTTCATCCACGGTGTCGTCGATGGTCGGTACGGTCACGGTAAAGCTGCTGACTCCGGCCGGCACGATCACGCTCTTGCCGTCGGCACTCAGGGTCACGCCGTTGCTGAAGGTGACGTTGCTGCGGTCGAAGTCGCCTTCGGCGGCGGTCACACCGGCCAGGCTGAAGCTGTGGCTGGTCGCCTGCTCGCTCGCCGCGCTCAGGGTCACCTTGAAGGTCAGGTCTTGACCCTCTTCGGCTTTCGCGCCCTCGTTGTTCACCGCCACCTCTTTGATGGTCGGCAGCGCGTCGTTGTCGACGATGGTGCCGGTGGCGTCTTTGCCGCCGACGGCCAGTTTCAGGGTCTCGTCGGCTTCATCCACGGTGTCGTCGATGGTCGGTACGGTCACGGTAAAGCTGCTGACTCCGGCCGGCACGATCACGCTCTTGCCGTCGGCACTCAGGGTCACGCCGTTGCTGAAGGTGACGTTGCTGCGGTCGAAGTCGCCTTCGGCGGCGGTCACACCGGCCAGGCTGAAGCTGTGGCTGGTCGCCTGCTCGCTCGCCGCGCTCAGGGTCACCTTGAAGGTCAGGTCTTG
>NZ_JAPDCD010000079.1:0-9715 GCF_027705695.1 Aeromonas sp. QDB62
CCCCCCGACCGAAGGGAGCGGGGGCGTAGGCCGAAGGCCGGAGGGTGAGAACCAAGCGAAGCGTAGGTTACACCTTGCTCCATGCCAAACCACCGCGCAAATACCATAATAGCACATCTCCATGCAAGCACCGAACAGCCACCCACCCGGCCCGCTCGCTGCGCTCTCGGCCCGACCGCCCAAGGGCGGTAATGGGCCAGCGGGGAGAGGGGGTGGGCAAGGCGCCGGGGCGAACTGATACAATGCAACTATGGTATCGCAAGAACGGCAGACTGTCGAGCGTTACTCAATCCGACAGTGCAAACCTATTTGAGTGCGACGGTCGGATTGAAAAATAGGCCGACAATAAACACTCGACAGCGTGCGACTGTCGAACTATAATATAATCACACAGTCAAACGGAGAAACCGCCATGCAGTTTAAGCGCCAAGGTCGCCGGGTTCAGGTGCTCGCCTACCGGGGGTATGACAAGGAAAAACGCCGCGCCATCGTCAAGATGATGGGGTCTATTGACGTATATTCTTACGAGCCGTCAGGCGGCCTAATTGAGAATCTGACAGACGAAGAAAAAACAGAACTACAGTCATACATCGAAACAGAACGACAGGCAGCAGAAAAGAGAAGCCGAGTGTATTACGCTAAGTCTGCCGCCAGTCGTATTGTTGAGGTTGCCGACACGATCAAGGCCGGGGACTTTGAGCCGTCCGAGGCATGGGCGGCGGATACCTGGGCGGCAATCGAGGCGCTGACCAAGGCCATGCGCAAGGCGGGCTACCCGAAGCTCCGCAAAGCGCCCCAGAAAGCCGCAGACGCGCCGATGCCGGGTCAGGCGGGGTTGCCCTTTGGGGATGCGCCAGAAACGCCAGAAAGCGCCTCCTGAGGGGTTTAGGCCGGGAAACCGGCACCCCCCCCCTCTCCCCGCTGGCCCTTTACCCCCGGAGGGGGTCGCCGAAGGCGGGGGGAGAGGTGTTCGCCTTGCGCATGGTCTTGGCCGGGCATTTGAGGCAATGCCAGACCGCGCCGAAGGGGCGCGGGCTGTGCTGCGCCTAGTGGAGATTCTTAGAGAATCTTGGATGGATTTTGCGAATCGCCAGCAAATCCGCGCCCCGTCTGGGTTTTCCAGATCGGGGCGGGTGGAGTTACCGTGGGGGTTGGGTGGAGTTACCGTGGGGGTTGGGTGGAGTTACCGTGGGGGTTGGGTGGAGTTAAACAGGGGGTCACACATACTCGCACCAGATCACGCTGCCCCAGTGCTCGCCGGTTTCCGGCTCAATGGCTACGTTATCGAAGCGCCCTCCTGAGTAGATCAGGCAACGCTTCCCAATCAGCCTAGCGGGGTCGGTGTAGCCATGCTAGCTTATCGTAACGCTAAAGAAATTGGGCTTAATGCCGAGTACAATAAAATAAAACAGCCAACCATTGAGGCTCTTATGCGCCAGAATTTACCAGTGACGGGTCGAAACTTAGAACTCCCAAAAGATACCAATATTCTTTCGACTACCTCCCCTCAAAGCTATATCACGTACGTTAATCCTGACTTCATTAAAATCAGTGGTTTCACTGAGGAAGAACTATTAGGCCAGCCTCACAACATCGTAAGACACCCAGATATGCCGCCTGCTGCATTTGAGCATATGTGGAGTACATTAAAATCTGGCCGCTCATGGATGGGGCTAATAAAAAATCGCTGTAAAAATGGCGACCACTATTGGGTAAGTTCTTATGTAACGCCAATAGCTAAGAATGGTTCGATTGTTGAATACCAGTCTGTAAGGACCAAGCCTGAACCTGAGCAGGTTTTGGCTGCGGAAAAATTATATGCTCAATTGAGAAGCGGGAAGGCCGCGAGGCCGAAATTGGCTGCTAGCTTTTCCGTGAAAATACTCTTGCTCATATGGGGTAGTATTATATCGAGCGCAATGGCTGCCGGCATGCTTACTGATACATCAATAAGCAGCTTATTGTTAGCCACTTTAATGTCAGGAAGCTTAAGCTCTGTTAGTGTTTTGGCTATTCTCTCTCCTCTTGGAAGACTGGTTGAAAGAGCCAGGAATATTTCCAATAACCCATTAAGTCAATCCATCTACACTGGGCGCACCGATGAGTTTGGCCAAATAGAGTTTGCTTTACGAATGATGCAAGCTGAAACAGGCGCCATAGTAGGTCGCATAGGTGATGCATCAAATCGGCTTAGCGAACACACCCGAGGCCTACTAAAGGATATTGAGTCAAGCAATGTACTTACAGTTGAGCAGCAGGCAGAGACAGATCAAATAGCAACGGCAGTAAACCAAATGGCGGCAAGCATTCAAGAGGTTGCGAGCAATGCACAGCATGCTGCAGATGCGGCCGGAAGAGCAGACACTGAGACGGCATCTGGCCAGCGTCTGGTAGCCCACACAAGCCAGTCAATCACTGCCCTTGAAGGTGAAATTAGGCAAGCCGCTCAGGTTATTCATGAGCTTGAAGGTCAAAGTAACGAGATATCAAAAGTTCTTGACGTTATACGAGGGATCGCCGAGCAAACGAATTTGTTGGCACTCAACGCAGCAATTGAGGCCGCGCGTGCTGGTGAGCAGGGGCGTGGTTTTGCTGTTGTCGCCGATGAGGTTCGCAGTCTTGCTGCTCGCACACAGCAATCGACAACGGATATTCAAAGCATGATCAGCGCTCTACAAGAGCGAGCGCAATCCGCTGTTACAGTCATGGAGCAAAGTAGTCGGCAAGCGGACACGAGTGTAGCTCACGCAGAGGAAGCAGCTACAGCTCTTGATGGAATTGGCCAACGCGTTAACGAAATTACCGACATGAACGCGCAAATAGCGACTGCGGTCGAGCAGCAGGGAGCAGTAAGTGAAGACATAAACCGCAGTATTATCAATATACGCGATGCTGCTGATACCAATGTACAGACCGGGCAGAATAATTTGCAAAGTGCGAAATCTGTCGCTCAGTTAACTAGCGCTCTGAGCGAACTGGCAAAACAGTTTTGGGAAAAACGAGGATAACGCTTTTCAGTATCTCGACAGGGATAACTTACTTTACCATCGGTATCCCTTTTAGCCGCACAAATTTTAGCCATGGCTTTTCAGGAAGTCATGGCTATCAGAATGGCCTTAGAAAGCCTAGTCAAAGAGCTGTCACGAGAACACCGTTAGCTTAGCGTACGATTTTTTCCGAATTCTGCGGTTCCCCCATCCTCGCCAATCCAAGCCCGGACAATCAGCCCTTCGTGCATATTCCGGTCGAAAATGAACACCTATTCCGGTTTAAAATGAACGCTGATTCCGGCTTGCGTGTACACCGATTCCGGACACCTGTGTGAGTAGAATAAAGTTTCGTTACTAAGTAATAAAGAATCATACTGAGTATTAAAGATTCATACTTAAATGGCAGCGATCAGAGTACACTGCCATTTCTAAAACGTTTATGCCCCATTCCTTCTTAGACCTTGTATCTACTTCAAATTGCAGGCTTCCGTTTAAGGTTACTTTACCTAATGGCGGACATCAGTAATCTATTGGGTTCATTTTCTCTGTGGCTTTTTAAGCGGATAACTTTTTTCAATGGTGCCGCGTACTTTGAACGTTAACATAGAGGCTCAGGGCGCTATTTTACCCCCTTAAAATAGGCAAAATGAGGGTTTTTAAGATCTTGATTTTTAGTGTTTTTATTTTGGTGATGTGATGTGGCTTTGATGGTAGTGTTGCGTCCAGTTCATCATAGGAGTCAACATGGAAACCTACCGTCACACATATCGACACCACAGTTTTTCACATCAAGATCTAAGTGATATTACTTTCACTGCTTGCACCTTTATCCGATGCGATTTTCGACGTGCTAACTTGCGTGATGCGACATTTATTAACTGCAAGTTCATTGAACAGGGTGATATCGAAGGTTGCCATTTTGATGTCGCAGACCTTCGCGATGCAAGTTTCCAACAATGCCAGCTTGCGATGGCAAACTTTAGTAACGCCAATTGCTACGGTATTGAGTTACGTGAGTGTGATTTAAAAGGGGCCAACTTTTCCCGAGCAAACTTTGCCAATCAAGTGAGTAATCGTATGTACTTTTGCTCAGCCTTTATTACTGGATGTAACCTGTCTTATGCCAATATGGAGCGGGTCTGTTTAGAAAAATGTGAGCTGTTTGAAAATCGCTGGATAGGGACTCACCTCGCGGGCGCATCACTGAAAGAGTCAGACTTAAGTCGAGGTGTTTTTTCTGAAGATGTCTGGGGACAGTTTAGCCTACAGGGTGCTAATTTATGTCACGCCGAACTCGACGGTTTAGATCCTCGAAAAGTCGATACATCAGGTATCAAAATTGCCAGCTGGCAACAAGAACAGCTTCTCGAAGCGTTGGGTATTGTTGTTTTTCCTGACTAGATGCTTACGAATACCTGCTGATAAACTATACACAACATTAATACATTTTCTAATTCAAATCACCAGAGCTAGATCAATACTTCTAGCTCATTCTTGTCCAGAAACGTGTTTGAATGGGGCCAATCAATCTGTGGATGCTCAAGACAACCAGTATGATACTTTATTACTCAGTTGTAGCGTGACTCAGATTTTGTAGTAGGAATTAGTATGAATCTTTATTTCTGGGTGAGTATCATTTAGAACGGTACAAACAGGGTTACTTGACTGCTTAGTATGAAACTTTATTCCTCTCCTACAACACCTCAGAGCACGTACTCTGATGTCAGATGAACCGTCCTGTTCCAACGTCTTGGATCCACAACTGCCGCGTTGCGCTTGGCTGCTGGCTTGTTCAGTGAGTCGAAAAGATGCCTCCCCTCAAAGCCCAGCTTCTGCTCGAAGAATCCCTGTCCGCATACTTTCCGGAAATGGTGTTCACAGATTCCGGAATCACTGTTCAACTTCACCGGAATACGCACTTCGACTGTCGGCGGCGTTTCCCAATCATTTCTCATGGCTAATTTCCTGTGTTTTGGGTGCTGGGCCGAGCAGATGCGTTGCTTTCGGCCTGCCGATTTCAAACTTGTTTTTTGCGTATTCGCTGACTGCCCAGCCCAATGCGGCAAGCTCAGGAAGCGCCCTGCGAGCCGCTTGGCGTCGCGTCTTGAGCGTATTGGGGTTGGTTGCCTGCCCCGGCCAGACGTAGCCGCAAAGCGTGTCCAGTTCCACCCGCCCGGACTTGCCGGGGTCGATCCAGCCGCATAGGCGCTGGTGCATCAGCCGCGCCGGGTCGGTCTGTAGCGCCCGCACCTCGTCCATGTCGATGCGGACATGCTGCGCGCCACCCATGACGGCGCGAGCAATCAGGGGATTCAAGGCTACATACAGCTTTCCGTCCTGCTCGTCGCTGGCGTACTCGGACAGCAGGCGGAAGCCCTGCCGCTTCCTGCCGTTCTGGGCGATGATGGACACCTTCCAAAGCCGCTCGATGCACTCCCGAACCGGCTTAGTGTCGTCGGGGTTGGCGTAGCCAATTTCGCGGGCAAGTGCTCGATAGCTGCCCTTGACCACCATCGCATCCTGCTGGAAGGCTTCCCATTTCGGCTCAAGGAACAGCCGGAGTTGCTGCCCGGCCTCGGTCTGCGGCTCAGGTGACAGCACAAGGCCACCCGGCCCAGCCATTGCCACAAGTCCTTGCAGGATGCGCAAGTCATCAGCGCCCAGCGGCTCCGGGCCGCTGAACTCGATGCGCTTACCGTCGCCATAGTCATGCACCACGTCCAGCTTGCCGCGCTTGCGCTCGCCACGCTTGAGGCTGCGGAATAGGCCGGGGGCCAGACAATGCGCCGGGTCGTGCCGGGCGTGGGTCAGGTCATGCTTGCTCACGGCTGCCCCCCTTCTTGCCGTTCGGCACTTCCAGCAGTTCCACCGGAACCAGCACGCCGCCGTCTCGGCGCTCATACCACTGGTCAAGCGGGGTGGCGTCGTAGTTCTGTTTGCTCACGCCGAAGCGCACGAAGAAGCCGCGCCGGTCGTTGCCGATGGGCTGACGGTCATAGGCGCGGTCGCTCAGGCGCTTGGCCTCGTCCTCGGTCATCTTGGCGACGAAGCCGCACCAGCGGGCGTTGTCGATCAGTGCCGATGCGCCCCGCGCTGCCTGCTGCTGGTCGGTTTGCCCCTCGCGGGCGCTGCCCTTGCTGACGTGGTGCAGGTACAGGACAGACGCGCCAGTGCTGGCCGCGACGTGTTCCAGCGTGGCGACAAGCCGCGCCATGTCGCCGTTGCTGTTCTCGTCGAGGCTGTGAATCCGGCTCAGGGTGTCCAGCACGATCAGCCGCGCCCCGGCGCTGTACTCGATGACGCGGCGCAAGTGCTCCTCGTCCATGACGTTCAGGCGCTTGCCCATGATCGGCTCAAGGGTCAGGTTCTCGGCGATGGCTTCGCGGGCTGACTGGTTGAGGTGCTGGCCGATGGCGTGAACGCGCCGGATCAGGGCGGGTTCGGGATCTTCACCGGCCAGATAGACCACGCGCCCGGTGTGCTGCGGCTTGAGGTTCACCACGTCACCGCCTGCCACGCTGCAAGCGATGGACATAGCCGCTTCCAGCGCCCAGAAGCTCTTGCCGGTCGCGCCGGGGGCCACCAGTGCGCCCACGGTGCCAGCCAGAAAGCCGGGCCAGATGAAGTCCAGTTGTGGCGGTTCCTGCTGGAACGCCTCCATAATGTTGATAGCCATATCGGCCTCCTACTCAGGTTGATGATGGTTAGCCTGTCGGTCGGTTCATCACACCGACTGACAGGCGCTCTTATCTGCCGAAGCTGGGGCCATCATACCCCCGGCTCTTGCGTGAAAGCTCTCGATTTCGCGCTCTCTCAGCCTCGATCTCGGCCTGTCGCTTGCGCTCGATCTCTGCCACCTGCCGGGCGTTCATGTCGGCCAAGTCTTTGCCATGCTCGGGCTTCGGCGTCCATTGGCGCACCTCGCGCCCGGTGATTTCGGCCACCCGCTGCGCCTGTTTCTGGTGCCCGGCGTCGGCCTTGGCCTGCGCCTCGGGGTTCTTTTCGTTTTCCCCGGCCACAGTGACGCGCTCGGCCCGCTTCAGGATCGCTTGCACGTCGTCACGCTCCAAGAAGCTGCGCACGTTCGCGCCGCCTGACACGATGACGGTGGGCGGCTGCTGGCCGCTGCGCTTGGCGATGTCGTGCAGGGCTAGCGCATCCGGGCCACCTTCCACGATCCAGACCTTTGCCGGGTCGCCCGGCAGGATCGGCGGATAGATCTTGTCGCTGCCGCGTAAGTCGCGCTTCTGCACCGGATCAGCGGGGGCAATGGCGCGGCGTGTGGCGTTCTGCGCGGTGCCTGTACGGTCGTAGCCGACGAACAGCACGCCACCGTCTGCATAGCGCACCATGCCCGCCTTCTCGGCGTGCTCGATGGTGTCCGGGCTGATGCCCCGGCCCTTGAGGTAGTCGCGGCCATGCTCGCGGGCTGCCAGCCCTTGCGCCGGTAGCTGCGGCGGTTGGCGTTTCGGCTCGCTCGGGCGCGGTTGCTGCCGGACTGTCGGCGCACCTGAAAGCCGATAGACGGCCTCGGCGTAGCCGGTGCCAGGTTCGATCTCGCGCACAAGGTCGATATTGTCCCCGCCGTCGTTGCCGTAGCGGTCGCACCAGAGCCAGCGCCCGTCCTGCTGCCGGGTCACGCGGTACGCCTCATCACCGCCAGCCTTGACGGACAGGTGTCGCCCTTCGCGCTTCACGGTGTAGCCGCTCGCCTCAAGGTAGGCGGTCGGATCTAGTTCGCGGGCCGATTGACGATCTGTTCCAGCAACTCGCGCTCCTTGGGCGTGGCCTTGTTCCAAATCGCGTTGGCCCAATCCGCCGTCTGCTGCACGTCGCTTGGCGGCACTAGCCTGTTTAAAGCGACTTGCCCAGTCGCTACCAGCATCGCGCCCACGGCCCCGGCCAGAATCAGCCCCAGCGCCTGCCGCCAAAGGCGCGGGCGCGTCTCGTTCGCTGCCTCGGTCAGTTTGTTGGCGGCTTGCGTCATGTCCTTCTGTGCGCTCACCAGATTGCCCGGCAAGTCCGCCACCTGCTCCGCGGTCTGCTTCATGCTGCTGATGCTCGTTTCCAGCCCTGACAGGCTGTTGGACAGGTCGGAGATGGTCTTGTCCAGCTCCCCGGCCTTCTGCTCGAACGCCTTCGCCGCGCTCGCGCTCATCTGCTGCGTCAGCTCGTCCAGCGTCTTGCGCTGAATGGCCGTCACCTTGTCGTAGGCTTCCAGAACCTGCGTCACGTCCTGTTGGAGTCGGGCCAGCGGTTCCAAGGTCTGCGCCGTCTCGGTCGAGACTGCGACCGGTAGGCGCTTCAAGTCCTCGTGCATCAGGCTCAGGGACTGCTGCAACGTCCTGACGCTCTCCACGATCTGCAACTGTGGGCCTGAATCGTTCAAGGCCCGCACGGTCTCTAGCTTCGTCATAAGTCACCCCTGATTTCTGTAGTCCCGCCCATGTGTAGCCCTTGCCCAAGTCGCTGCCCTTGAACGGCACTCCGGCCACCTCGAAGGAAAAGCCGTTCATGCGCCCGGTGCTGGCGAGGTTTGCCCGGACGCCTACGCCTGCGGCATGTAGCCGGTCGGCCAGTTCTGGCGCGGTCGGCTTGTCCTTCACTGCCTCATCCAGCAGCCGTTGCAGACGCTGGCGCGGCGGTTCGTCGCCCGTTCTCACGGCCATGTTGATCTCCTTGTCGGTCAGCTTCCGGCGCTCGGCCCGCGCATCGCCCAGCCCCGGCGTCAGGGTCAGGCCGTGGGTATGCTCAAGCTCTTGGGTCGCCTCGATGGCGCTGCGGGCTTCCCACTGGCCCAGCCAAACTTTCCCGTCCAGCCCTACCCGGCTGGCCACGATGTGGATGTGATCCTTGTCCGTGTCCTGGTGGCGCACTGCCACCCACGGCGTATTGGTCTGGTCAAAGCCCATGCGCTGCATGAAGTCAGTCGTCACGGCTTCCCACTTCTCGGCGCTCAGGCGCTCACCGGGAGGCAGTGACAGCGAGCAATGCCAGACGGGCTTGCCGATGTCCGGGCGCAACTGGCGCACGGCTGAGAACTCCCGCGACAGTTCGCGGGGGTCATTCCCGGCCATGTTGCCGCCGACACGTTCCGCGTTTTTCGTGTGCGTGGCTTCCTTGCCAACGTCAAAAACGTAGTTCAGCGCACCGCGAAAACCGCCACCACGGCTAACCTTCGCTTTCATCTTCCACGTCCTCCGAGTCGTGCTTGACGCCTATCAAGTCGCCGCGCACCAGAACCAGCAATCGCAGGCAGTTGGCAAGCTCGGCGCTCAACTGCAAGCCCAGCGCCTTGCCGATGCGCTCCCCGTCGCCCCGCTGCCCTTCGTTCAGGTGCCGGGCGATCTGGTTCAGGTTGGCCGCTGTGCGGGCCAACTCTGCCCACTGTTCCCGGTTCGCTGCCGGGATGGTGGGCGGCAGGCGATGCAGAGCGGCGGCGCGTAGGTACTCGCCCCGCTGCATCTGCACCGCGTCACGCTGCGAATCCAGCCGCGCAAGCTCGGCATCGTTGAGGCGCACCGAAACGGTATGCCCGCGCTTGTCCGTGGCGTCGAGCGGCGCAGGCCCACGGCGGCGGCGCTTGGATTCGTCAGTGTTCATGGGCGAAGCCCTCCAGTAAGTGAAGCGAAGCGAAACGCGCAGCAACCCCCCGACCGAAGGGAGCGGGGGCGTAGGCCGAAGGCCGGAGGGTGAGAACCAAGCGAAGCGTAGGTTACACCTTG
>NZ_JAPDCD010000080.1:0-8587 GCF_027705695.1 Aeromonas sp. QDB62
TTCTTGATGGCCGTCATCTCGCCATCACCGATGTCCTCCTCACGCCAGGCGGCCCAGAACTTCTCTGGCGTACCGCAGGTGCCATATCGCCCCTCGATGCCATTGATGGAGAGCAACAACTGGCTGTAGGCAAACAGCAGCGGGACCTCGTCCGGGCGCTGGTTGCGCAGGCTCTGGGAGATCCCCTCGTTGATGGTCGGCCCTTTCTTGGCATTGCCATCGGGGCGCTTGGCCTCGATCACCACCAGGGGCAAGCCATTGACGAAGCAGACGATATCCGGGCGGCGAGCCTCGATACCTGCCGAACGCATCACCCGAAACTCTTCGGTGAAGGTGAAGCGGTTATTGTGCGGGTTGTGCCAGTCAATCAGGGGGATGGTGGGGCTCACCTTCTTGCCATCAACAAACTCGGTGACGGATATGCCATAGAGCAAGTGGTTATAGAGCCGCTCGTTGGCCGCCTGCAACCCTTCATTCAGGGCCGGGCTGCACAGTTCGCTCACCAGATTGTCCACCGATTTGGCCGACAGTGGATAGGTCTTGCCCGCAAACACAAAGGTGCGCTCGGCCAGCACGCTGCGCAGTTGTTGGCGCAGCACCACCTGATCGGCCTTGTTATCCCGTGCCGCCAGCGCCTGTTCGGGGGAGAGGAAAGTCCAGCCCAACTGGGTCAGCAGGGTCAGGGCCGGGATCTTGGCGCTGTACTCTTCTTGAAATTTCGGCAAGGCCTTCATAACGGGGATGCCTCAAACTGGTTGTCAATTTTTTGCTGAAAGCCGATCAACTCATGAATGGTACTCGTCGTCGGGTTATACACCCACTCATGATCAAAGAGACTCTTTAGCCGCTGAACCATATAGGCAGAGCCGACCACCAGAGAGTAAAAGCGGTTACCCTTACCACGCTGTTGCTCGATATTTGCCAGGGTCTCCGGTGGCAGATCCGCCATGATGAAGTCAGAAATCATCAACAGGTCGGCCTTTTGGTAGGTCTCTGCGGCCATGGTTTTCAACGCATGGCCAAGGGCTGGTGCCGCATCAGTGCCACCATGAAACGACATTTTCAGAAAGTCGATTATCGACGCAAGGCCCCATTTTCCACTCAACTCCAAGGTCCTGATACCCGTAGAGAAGTTAATCAGGTAACAGGGGCGTTGCTCCTCTCTCGCTTTGGTTGCCAGAAATAGCGTCATCGCTTTGGCGATCGTCTCGGGCGCACCGCTCATTGAGCCACTGGTATCAACGCAGAGGATCATGGGGCCGCGCTTCTGCTCTTCGTTGACCTGCCTCTCCTCTTCTCGTTCAACATGCAGATGTTGAGTCTGCATACCTGCCATATCAAAGCTCATCAGTCGTGACTCTACGAACTTCAAATCAAACAGCAATGCGGTCTCGTCATCAGCCAACAGGGCTTTCTCGCTGGGTAATACATGCTCCAGATCTCGCCCCAACCGAATACCCACTATCTCCTCTCGAGAATTGATATCAGGCAGACAGAGATCCAGAGCGTGGTTGACCTTCACCCGCTCAATCTTTTCGGAGAGTTCAAGCTGCCGGATCTTGCCGAGCAAGTCGCATAACGCATGCAGCCCCTTGTCGTTTGCCAGATAGCTTGCCCACTTCTGGAACTGGGCCAGATCTTGGGCAGAGAGCTGGCCACTGGAGAGATCAACTAGCCGCCCCGGATCCAGCCCCAACGCTTCAAGCAAAGGTTGCAACTGCTGCAACAGCTTGAGCATGCTCTCCAATCGTTCCATTAACTGGTGACGCAGCTGCTCGATCCGGGTCAGCTCCCATCCATTGCGGGCTTTATCCAGCACCTTTTGCCATTCAGTAGCCAGCAGTTGGCAACTGACGACCTTATCCGCACTCGGCGGCTCCGCGTCCTGAGCGAAACTATCGGCAACCTGCTTTTGCCAAAATGGCGGGTCCACCGGGTGCTGGCTGGCTTTACAGAGCGCGAGATAATCCTTCACCGCCCCTTGAAAAGAGGCTTTGGATATATCGCCAAGCGCACTCTCTCTTCGCCAATGGTTCAGCTTGTGGGCATGCTCGGCGAATGGACACTCGCTGGTCAACGCGGCCTCAGTATCTCTCTTCCACTCCTCGATGTGCTGCGTGACCTGGCTGGTCAGCGAGCTGGAGTGAGCCAGCAATCCACCATAGCTGTCGCGGAATTCTCTTTGAGCGAGAAGCGATGCACTCTCCACCAGGCTTATTTGCATAAGGCTTCCAGCCGTTCGCAATCCTTGATACGCAGCTTGATCTGGCTTATCTGCTCCGTAATCCCATCGAGCGCAATGGCTACTTTTTCTACCGGGACAAATATGGATGCAAGACGCTGTTCATATCCCTGCTGCAAGGTCTCCACCTTGTCCAAAATGGCACTCAGCTGCGATCTGACATCTGTCACTGAAGATGAGAGTGAGTCAATCAGACGTTGGTTGATATCCGTTTTTTTATCACCTTTATGGAAAAGTATTTCTGGTTTGAAATCAAACGAAGAGTTGCTGTGAAAACTTCTTGGATTTGATATTTTACATGTTCCCTGCTTATCAAACTCGAAAACCAAGTAATCAATTTCGTTGCCAGACTTGTCCACTGGATGAAATTTACCTGCCTTGCTCATTCGCTCTGTTGGAATATATATATGCTCTTGACTGCTGCCATGACCATTAAATTTATTGCTAACTTTAAAAAAAGTTTTCTCTTTAATGAAACGACTAAGTGATTCAACCTTGTAAATATCTTCCGTACAAAAAAGCTCAATGTGAATCTCTTTATCCAGCAACGTTTTTTTGAGATCGATCTCTGCCAGATTAATACCACTGTCAAAACCGCTATCCTTGACGGCTTGCTCAACGATATCGTTAACGGCAACACGATTATCTTCATGGGTCCACAAGCAGTGCCGCAATAGCAAGGCATCACTGTGATTGGTTTCGCTGCGGCCATTAAAGAGGGCTGCGGCCTTGAGCAGTTGGGTCGCCCGCTGCCAGCGGCGGTCGGAAACATAGACCTTCAGTTTGTCATATTTGGTGGCGAGTTCAGTGCGGATCAGGCGAATAATGGTCAGGGTTTCCGGTGACAAACTCACCTCATGCAGTTGCTCTCGCCATTTAGCCCACTCATCGGCCTTCACAACAAGCGAGTCATCAATCCTGATAGCCGCCTCGGTCGGTTTACACGCCAGCAATCGTTCAAAATTATCAGACTGCTCAATGGGCCCGACCATCAGGCGGATGATAAAGCGATCATACAGCGCATCCAGCCCCTGATTGGCATCGGGTGTTTCATTCGACGCAGCCACCAAGGCTTTCAGTGGGGCCTGCTCGATCTGTTCGCCATTGCGAAAGGTGTGCTCATTGATAAGTGTCAGCAGGGTATTGAGGATCGCCGGGCTCGATTTCCATATCTCGTCCAGAAATGCGAAATCGGCCTGGGGCAGATAATGCTCGGTTTTACGAACATACCGATCTTCTTTGAGTGCCTTGATCGAGATGGGGCCAAAGACCTCCTCGGGGGTACTGAACCGGTTCATCAGATACTCGAAGTAGGCCGGATTGGCAAAGGCACAGGCGATGCGACGGGAGATCAGGCTTTTGGCCGTGCCGGGTGGGCCGTAAAGAAAGGTATTCTGACCACACAAGGCACCCAGCAGTGCCACCGAGATCACCTCCTCCCGCTCAAACATCCCTTCACATACCGCGTTGACCAGCCGTTCCATCCGTTGTTGTAATTTCATGTTTATCCCTAACTGACTGTTTATCTTATTTAATTTTTATGGTGATGCGATGCAACCAAGGCTCGCCATTCGCCTGGCCGTCACCCTCACTGAGGGGACGAGCATGGGCCGAGCGCATGATCAGTGCAAACAGCACTGCTTGAACTTCTTGCCGCTGCCACAGGGGCAGGGGTCATTGCGCCCGACCTTGGCAGGGGCCTTGGCCGGTTTCACCGATGGCACCGCGACAGGCCCGCTGTTTGGCCCCCTGTTTGGCCCCCGTTGTGCGAGAAAATAGGCGTGCAATTTCAACGCGGCAGGGCCCACTTCGGCCACGCTCTGTTGATGTTCCGGTAGCGACAGGCTGGCAAGCAGTGGCAATTGGTCATCGCTGCCATGCAGGCGGATCACCTCAAGCCAGGTATCCAGCTCCTCTGGCAAGGCTGGCCAGTTCCCCAGCGCCATGCCACGCAGATAGCCAAAGCACCACTCCTCGGCGTTGCAGATCTCTTGTTCTTCGAAAAGATTGACCATCAACACAGGGATAAAGTGCTCGGGCTGATAACAGAGGGTATGGGCCAGAATATTCATATGGCCCATGATAAGGTCCAGCGCCCGTTTCATCTCCCGCTCGGATGACCACTCGGGGGGCATGCCGCCCCAGAGCACCGGCCACCACTGGCTGGGTGATACCAGCTCGGGGCCGGAGAGCACGGCGGTCAGAAAGCCGTCGAGGGCCGACAGACTCAGCATCGAGTCGTCATTGCCATACTCCATCAACCGCTGCTCCAGCCACTCAACGTCGGCCTCGGTCATGGGGTGAAGGGTCACTTTTTTCATGCGGCCACTTCCACCTTGACCCGGCGCTTGCCGGTTAGCAGTTGCTGCATCAAGGCTTTTTTCTCCTGCTTTAGGGCATCGAGTTTCTGTTGCAGGGCGGTAATTTCTTTATCGGCTATGGAGAGAACGTTGGCAATTTTCTGCTGTTCTTCACGAGAAGGCAGCGGTATCACAATATCTCGAACCTGTACCAAACTGATTTGTGGATATGCTTGTCCTGTTGTAATACGTTCAAAGTAGTTTCTATACTTGATATCTCGCAAACAGTGGTAAATAAAATCAGTATTTACCTGTTGAGCATTCAACGTGATTTTTGCTATGTGTTGGTTAATATTGGCCTCACAAATATGGTCTGGCAGCTTACAAACCCGGCCTACATTTCCCGTAATTGTGATTAAGAGATCGCCAGTAAATACTTTTGAGCGTTTCATAGCTTCATGAGCCTCATCACAGATAAAAGCGAGGCCTGACTCTTTAAAACCATCTTCTCCAACACATTCACTACGAAGAAAAGGTATGCCTGTATCTTGCCAATCAAAACCGTAGGTAGTAGGGGTTGCCCCTTTGGTGATGAATGAGGAAACCTCTTCCATGGCGATCTCCCCCCAATCACATGGAAGGGTCGCATATGGAGTTTTTGATACTCGAGGCTTTATCCCATTGTTATCCAGCAGGCGTTTTTTGCCGGTGAGCAGTTGCTGCATCAGCGCCTTTTTCTGCTGCTGGCTATTGGCCAGCAGTTGCTCGGTGGTGCTGATCGCCTTATCCCAAGTGGAGAGAATTTTGGCGATTTTCTTTTGTTCTGGGAGTGGTGGAACAGGTAACTTAATTCCTTTTATGATGCCAACAGTCAATTGAGGCTGCGCAGATCCAAAGGATGCAGCATCGATCTGCTTTGCAACAATGGACGATCGACATAGAGCATAAAGAAATCTTGCTGAAAGTTCCGATTGGGAGGAGTCAATCACTACCATGCCTGAGTTAATGCGCATCACATCATATGGAACCGAGTCATCAAAATACGCAAATTGACCAACACTACCTCTGGTGGTAAGTACGATATTGCCTCGTTCAACCCGACCTTTCCTAAGTTTTTGGTCTTTATCCTTATTGATGAACTGCAATTCATCGAACAGAAAGCCTGATTTAGTAACGTTTTTAGCACTCAAAAACAAACAATATCCAGCTTCCAAAAAGTCAGTGGATTTTGGGTATTCTTTACCCCTGTCTCCATCAATAACCTTTATCTTTGCATCATCAATAGTCGTAGAAAGCCATCCTTTAGGCACCATAACCGAGCTCCTCCAGATACTTGGCCATCTCGGTTTCCAGCTCGGCTAGTTGGGTTTTCAGTTGTTCGCGCTCGGCTCGCACCGCCAGCAGATCGATCTCGGCTTCCTCCTCGAAGGTATCCACATAGCGGGGGATATTGAGGTTGTAGTCGTTCTCCTTGATCTCTTTGAGCGAGGCAAGGTAGGCGTATTTATCGACATTGCCGCCGTTGCGATAGGTAGCGACAATCTTGGCGATATTGTCCGCGCTCAGCAGGTTCTGGTTTTTACCCGCCTTGAACTCACGGCTGGCGTCGATAAACAGCACATTGTCGTCCACCTTCTGCTTTTTAAAGATCAGAATGGCGGCGGGGATACCGGTGCCATAAAAGAGCTTCTCTGGCAGGCCGATCACCGCATCGAGCAGGTTCTCGTCGATCAGCTGCTGACGGATCTTGCCCTCGCTCGACCCCCGGAACAGCACGCCGTGGGGCACCACGACCCCCATGCGACCACTCTTGGGTTTGAGGGTCTCAATCATATGGAGGATAAAGGCGAAATCCCCCTTGGTTTTGGGCGGCAGCCCGCGCTTGAAGCGACCGAACTTATCGTTCCCCGCTTCCTCATAACCCCATTTATCCAGCGAAAAGGGTGGGTTGGCGGTCACGATATCAAAGCGCATCAGATCACCGTTTTTATCCAGCAACTTGGGGTTGCGGATGGTGTCGCCCCACTCAATCTTGTGGTTGTCTTCCCCGTGCAGGAACATGTTCATCTTGGCCAACGACCAGGTAGAGCCGATGGCCTCCTGCCCATAGAGGGCGTAGTGCTTCTCGCCATGGTTTGCCACCACCTTGCGGCCGCACTTCATCAACAGTGACCCCGAGCCACAGGCCGGATCGCAAATGGTGTCGCCCGGCATCGGCTCCAGCAGCTCGGCAATGAGATCGGAGACTTCGGGCGGGGTATAGAACTCACCCGCCTTCTGGCCGCCGCTGGCGGCGAAGTTTTTGATAAGGTACTCATAGGCGTTGCCGATCACATCCAGGGTGCCGACCCGACTCGGTTTGAGGTTGAGCTCATCCTTGGCAAAGTCTTCCATCAGATGGCGCAGTATGGTGTTCTTCTGTTTCTCTTCGCCGAGGCGGTCGGTATTGAAGCTGATGTCCTGAAACACGCTCTTGCCCGCGTCTTTGAGCTTGGTGCCATTGGCCTCTTCGATGGCGTGCAGCGCCTGATCGATCCGCTCGCCGTTGCCCGGCTCGTGACGACGCTCGAACAGGCTGTAGAAGCTGGCCTGTTTGGGCAGCACGAAACGCTCGTTTTTGAGCATCTCTTCAATGAGCTCCGGCTCATCGCCATATTCGGCCTTGTAGCCATCGTAGTGATCCTGCCAGACATCGGAGATGTATTTCAGGAACAGCATGGTGAGCACGAAGTCTTTATAGGTATCAGGGCTGACAGTGCCGCGAAAGGTATCACAGGCAGACCAGAGGGCCTTGTTGATATCGTCCTGGTTTATCGAGGTAGTCATAAGTCACAATTCCTTGGGTATTTCTTGGAAAAATGGGCTGCTCAGCAAAACTATTTCGGTTGCTGATCGGATTGTTCGAGCAGGCTGGCAGCGATGGCCTGCATCATCTGCTCGCCGTTGCGTTGCAGTTGTTGCGTCAGACGTCGCTCTTCACGCAGGATGTTGACCATCTTCATGATGGCTACTTGTCTCGCAAGAGATGGGATGCCGATGGGGGTCTCCGCCAACACCTGACGACGAATACTTTTGGCAGCGCTGCCTTCGGCGTGAAGCTCGAAGTAGCGCTGGCAAGGGGACTGATTGAGCTGCCAGGCCAGAAATTCGGGACTGAGCGCCTCGCTATGCAACCGCACCACATAGAAGTGAGGGGCGGCTACGGCGGGCAATGGTGCAAGCCCGGTATCAACCAGCACGGCATAGTTAGTGCTGCCACGGGCCGCCACCAAGATATCGCCGGTTTGCAGCCAGTCAGGCTCCTTCTTGCTGGTAGGCTCAGAACGAAGGCAGGCAGACCAGTCAACCCCCCCTTCTGGCGAGGCATCTCTCATCTGCACCACGGCCATGCTGCCGGAATCGATCTCCGGGATCTTGCCGCGATAGGGGTGCCCAGCACTGATGGTGGCAATATGGTTCAGCTTCACAAAAAATCTCTTCATCGTTAATGATGCAGTTACAGTGTGTCGCATCTGACGCTATTGAGTCAATATCAACGCCCATTATTTTTGCATCAATAGGAATGATGCTTTTATGTGTGCCATTGACAAGAGGCAGACCCTGACCTGCCTGAAAGATCCAACCGAGATCATTTTGTAATTTAATTACAGTTAATCACCGCAAAAAATAAAAAGGCCCTGCTGTTGCAGGGCCGTTGAGTTTCCAACTCAATTGTCGGTTTCCAACTTAATTGTCCGTGATCAACAACGCAGTGAATTGCCACAACCTATGTGGTTGACATTTAATTAATTTTCTATATAAAAGCACAATAAGTCTCATAGCAATTACCTGAGACAATTACATAGCTTTTATAGCTGCCGATAATTGCGTAAGTTATTGAAATTGAAGGTTATATTTGTGCTGCAACATGTGAGAATGAGGGTTCGAATCCCTCCCTCACCGCCAAATTAAAAAAACCGACCTCATGGTCTAATGCCGATCAGTTAAGGATCCATTGACCGATCCTCCTGATGTGTAAAAATCCGAAACCTGTTGATTGGTTTCG
>NZ_JAPDCD010000081.1:0-8309 GCF_027705695.1 Aeromonas sp. QDB62
ACCTGAAGCAACACCGCTTATATACCCGCACACTTGGAATTATTTGAGTCTCTAAAAATGAGGGGATCTCTGAGGTTGCCAACCATTGCGCTGCGCCAGTTCGATGTAGTGGGCGGCCTGTTCATCGCTCATGCTGGGATAGCCCTTGTAATCGGCCTTTTGCCCGGCAGGGGGAACAAAATAGGGCTGGGTCAGCCAAGCGGTTTTTCCCTGGGGGGATCCATCGAGGTTGAGTTTGGCTCCCGCGACCCGAAAACCGTTCATGTAGCTGCTGGAGTAGTAGGGCGGGGCAATGACATCCCGCGCAATCTGGATATCGGGATAGGCCGCCACGTCGAGGGGCAGCTTCTCTTTTTGGGCCAGCTGGTACATGGTCTTGACCGCGGAGGTAGAGGCGCGTCCCTCCTGAGCCGTGGTGTAACCGAAGCTGGCATAGAGTGTCATGCCTGCCTTGAAAATTGCCTCGTTTTCTCTGTCATTCAAGTTGGCGAACATCGACATCAAGGTGCCAAAGAAGGCCGTCTCCTCCAGTACCCCATTGGGCGTTTTGCCGTCCGCTTCACGGCGGATCTTGCCCCCTTCCGGATCCTTGCTGTCAGGCCCGAATCCGGCCAGCGCCAGCGCCTTGCTATTGAGTGTCGCGAGGTGACCGGACTGATGAATGATGAGCACCGGGAGCTCCTGTGATACGGCATCGAGCTCCTGACGGGTGGGATGGCGCCCCTCCTTGAGCTGGGAGTCGTCATAACCGAAACCCAGTATGATCCCGTGCGCCTTGTTTTGCGGCTTGGCGACCCAGTTTCGCAGCGATTGTTGCAGGGCCGCAATGCTGTTTACCGCCCCATCCGGTGGTGCCAGCAGATTGGCGGAGAGCGCCTGGATACCGGTGTTGAACACATGACCATGGGCATCGATAAAGCCCGGGATCAGGGTCTTGCCCTGCAGGTCGACCACTCGGGTTTCGCCATCACGCAGCGTGAGAATGTCGGCCTCACTGCCCAGCGCCAGAATGCGGCCATCCTTGATGGCCAGCGCCTGCGCCGTCGGAGCCGCATCATTGACGGTAACGATATCGCCACCGAGATAAATGGTCTGGGCGGTGGGTTTGGCGGGGCTTGCGGCATTGGCCGAACTGGCCGCCAGCAATGCGATGGCGATAGGGGTGATTTTCATGTGACATGCTCCATGCTGAAAGGTCACTGGGGGGAAGGATCACGGCATTTGCCCAATCAGGCAGGTTGTGAAGGAAATGTGCAGAATATACAAGGATATACCCTACTCAAATGTGACACAGCAGTGAATTTACCGGCCCCGTCACAAAAGCACGGGTCACTCCCTAGCCCCGTACCGGCTCCCCTTGTCATCACTATTACGGTTGCCACTCCCGATAGCTGGTAAGGCGGTAGCCGCACTCGGCGATAAGGGCGGGCAGGGACGGGTCGGTCAGGATCGCCAGTTCGTTGAGGCGGGGCTGGCAGTAGGAGCTGACCTGCATCTCCAGATCGATAAAGGAGGGGTGGCACATGATCTCGAGCGAATGGGCCCCCTGTTCACTGGCCTCATCGAGCAGTTGCAGCAGGTTGGCCTGGGTCAGCTGCGCGCCGTAGAAGCGGTCGTCAAACCGTTCGCAGCTTTGCGAGTGGGTGACGGTCAGACCGTGGCGGGCTATTTCGCCCCGGTCGATGCGAAGGGGCAGGTCATGCGCCTTGGCGAAGGTCTCCACCAGCGGGTAGATAGTCGGCAGCATATGAACATGGTGGTGGCTGTCGATATGGGTCGGTTGCTGGCCGAAGATCTCGACAAAGCGCTGGTACTGACTCGCCAGCTCGCCGGATATCTCGGCCAGATCCAGCTCTCCCGCCTCGCTCTTGTGCCAGATCCCCTTGTTGAGCTCGCCCTGCTCGTTCACCAGCGAGGTGAGCGGCGTGAGCGGCTTCCCCCAGCTGAGCATAAAGTGCAGCCCGACTGGCAGTTCGGGAAAGCGTTCGGCCAGCCAGGCGGCGTGTTCGATAGCGGGGGAGGTGACGATAGCGCTGGTGGAGCTGACGACCCCGTGCTCGAACGCCTCTACGATGCCGTAGTTCTGGGCGCGGCAGAGGCCGAAGTCGTCGGCGTTGATGATCAATCTCTTGCTCATGAGGGTTCCCTTGCGGTTAAGCGCCCCGCCGGTTCGGGCGGGGCGTGCTGGCCTCAGGCGAGGGCGTCGATGGCGGCGGCGAAGTTGGGCAGGTGTTCGCGGTGGGCCAGCAGCAGCTCGCGGGCGACGATGCGGGCATCGTTGTCGGAGTGGATCAGCGGGTTGAGGTTCATCGCCAACAGCAGGTCGTCGAAGTTGCCACTGATGGCGGCCTTGGCGGCGGCGATCTCGAAGCTCTTGATGAGGTGCACCAGCCCGTTCACCTTGTCGTCAAAGCGGGTGAGGCGCGGGTGGGGGATGGCGCCGTCACGTCCGATCAGGCAGCTCATCTCCACCGTCCAGTCGGCCGGGATATTGGTGACATGGCCCTGATGGGGCACGATGACGTAGTGCTCGCTCTGCTTGTCGTTGTAGATGGCGCTGATCACCTCGCAGGCGGCATCGGAGTAGTAGGCGCCGCCACGCAACTCCAGCTCCTTGGGCTTCTCGCACAGCTCGGGGTTCTGGTAGAGCTCGAACAGCTTCTTCTCGACCTGCTGCACGACTTGAGCCCGGGCGCCGCCCTTGTAGAACTCGCCCATCTCGATCCCCAGCATCTCTTTCTCCTTGAAGTAGTAACGCAGGTAGGAGCAGGGGAGCAGGCGCAGGCCGCGGATAAAACCGGGGTCGAACGGCAGATCGAAGATGTTCTTGACCGAGCTGGCACGGGTGAGGCTGCCATCGGCGACCCCTTCCAGCAGCTCGTCAAAGCGTGACTCGCCGTTGACCAGCACGTCACCGATAAAGACCAAATGGTTGAGGCCAAACAAGTCCATCGAGAGGTGATCCTGTTCGGTCAGTTTGAGGGCATCACGCACAAACATCTGCATGCCGACCGGAATGTTGCACACCCCGATAAAGCGGCGGAAGTTGGTATGACGGCGCACCGCTTCGGTCACCATGCCAGCCGGATTGGTGAAGTTGATAAGCCACGCATCCGGGCAGAGCGCTTCAACGTCGCGGATGATGTCGAAGATGACCGGAATGGTGCGCAGCCCTTTGAACAGTCCGCCCGCGCCGTTGGTCTCCTGCCCCAGCATGCCGTGGCTCAAGGGGATTCGCTCATCCTTCTCCCGCGCCTGCAACTGGCCGACCCGCAGCTGGGTGGTGACGAAGTGGGCGCCAGGCAGTGCTTCGCGGCGATCTAGGGTTTTGTGCAGGGTCATGGGGATGCCCGCCTGGCGGATCATCCGCTGGCAGAGATCGAAGATGATGTTCAGTTTCTCTTCGCCTGCGGGGATATCCACCAGCCACAGCTCGCTGATGGGCAGCTCGGCATAGCGCTTGATGAAACCATCGACCAGCTCGGGGGTGTAGCTGCTGCCGCCGCCTATGGTGACTACCTTGATCTTCTCGCTCATAAATCCCTCTTCATCGATCTTTATCGGTTTAACGGTGGCCGCTCTGTCATCAGGGTGAGAGTGGCCGCAGCCCTCTGTGGCAGGGGCTGGTCAGGTACTGTGCTCTGTAGTGCAATCTGTTCTTTTTACATGGAGTTCGGGTCCGGCATCAGGCCGGGCTTTCAAATTTTGGGTAGAGATATTTGCGGTAACTGCCCGGGGTAAACGAGGTCAGCTTCTTGAAGTTTTTGATAAAGAGGCTGACGTCGTTGTAGCCGGTCTCGAAGGCGATATCGGCCACCGAGTTGTTGGTGACTTCCAGCTGCATCTTGGCGTAGTTGACCCGGATCTCGTTGATGATCTGCATCGGCGTCTTGTTGTAGTAGCGCCGGGTGGCCCGGGTCAGGTACTCCTGGCTCTTGCCACAGAGCGAGACCATGTTGGCCAGCGCATCCTCGGCAAAGAGGGGGCGATCGTGCATCCGCTCCACGGTTTCGTGGAGCCAGATCGGAAGATCGTCGCTGGCAGAGGTGTCCTTGTAGTGACGCAGCCGGTTCATCACCGCGTAGGTCACCACTTCGAGAAATTCGGTCAGCGCTTCTTCCCGAAATCCCGGCGAGACCAGCACCGACTCGATGTAGCTGAGGAACTCGCTCTTGAGCGCATAGGCCTGGGAGGCGACGAAGTGTTCCGGCAGCAGGTATTTGAAGTGTTCGTCGAAATAGGTACGGGTGATCCCGACGTTGAAGATGCGGGTGGTGCCGAACTCGTAGAAGCTCTGATGGCGGGAGCCGAGCGGGATAAACACCAGATCCCCCCGCTCCAGCAGCACCCGCTTGCCGTTGACCTCCTGATAGTAACGACCGGTCAGTACCAGGGTGAACTCGTAGTAGTCGTGCTGGTGCAAACCGGTTCCGCTCACCTGCTTGTTGTAGATGAACATGTGGAACGGTTTGTTGTTAAACAGTTCGGTTTCCCGGATTGTTTTGACGCTCATGAGTCGCTTCCTGATCTGCGGGCCGATGACGGGGCCTGGCGCCCCGTCCGGAGGTTACTTGCTCTGCAGCTTTTCGTGCAGCTCGATCAGCTCGCTGATCAGCTCACGGGCCAGCATGGAGGTCATCAGGTGATCCTGGGCATGCACCAGCACCAGAGTGACCGGGATCTTGCCTTCGCCCTGATCGTCCTCGATCAGCTGGGTCTGCACCAGATGGGCGGCATTGAGCGCCTCGCGGGATTGGGCCATCAGCTGATGAGCGGCGGCCAGATCCCCCTCCTTGGCTTTTTTCAGGGCGGTGTAGGCGAGACTGCGGGCCTGCCCGGAGTTGATGATGAGCCCCATTACCACCTCTTCCAGATCGTTGCAGGTGGCGGCCTCTTCAGTGATGTTGTCCAGATCGAACATGTGTCGTTCCTTACGTGAATGCGTTGATTGAAACCGTTAGTGAAAGCCGTTAATTGAAAACCATGGTTGCGCGCGACCTCGGCAAACCAGTAGCCACTCTTCTTGATGGTGCGCTGCTGGCTCTCCAGATCGAGTCGGACCAAGCCGTAACGGTTCTTGTAGGCATTGAGCCACGACCAGTTGTCGATAAAGGTCCACAGGTGATAGCCGCGGCAGGCACTGCCCTCTTCCAGTGCGCGATGCAGCCACTCGAGGTGCTCGCGAATGAACTGGATACGATAGTCATCCTCTACCCGCCCCTCGACACCGATAAAGCGATCTTCACCCTCGACCCCCATGCCGTTTTCGGAGATATAGCAGGGCAGGTTGTCGTAGTTGACCCGCAGGTCGGTGAGAATGTCGTAGATCCCTTTTTCGTAGATCTCCCAGCCGCGGTGAGGGTTCATCTTGCGGCCCGGCATTTCGTAGTAGTCGAACAGATCTTCCGGCGTGCGCGGCACACCATGCCAAGCCACCTCTTTGGCTTTGACCCGACGGGGCTGGTAGTAGTTGATGCCGAGGATATCCACTTTACCGGCGGCGAGCAGTGCCTTGTCACCCTCTTCGATCTGCGGCAGCAAGTCATACTGCGCCAGCAGGGCGACCAGTTCCGGGTCATAGCTCCCCTTCATGGCCGGATCGAGGAAGCTCTTGTTGAGCAGCAGATCCGCGATGCGGGAGGCGGCGATGTCTGCCGGATCCTGTGAGCGGGGATAGGTCGGGCTCAGGTTGAGGATGATGCCGATCTCGCCATCATGCTGACAGGCGCGATAGGCCTGCACGGCACCGGCATGGGCCAGCGCTGTGTGGTAGGCAACCGTCGCCGCCCGGCCGAAATCGACTACGCAGGGGTAGTGATAGTGGCCAAGATAGCCACACTCGACCGGCACGATCGGCTCGTTGAAGGTGAACCAGTGTTTGACTCGGCCGCCAAACAGGTCGAAGCAGCGGGTGGCGTAGCGCACATAGGCGGCCACCACTTCCCGGCTCTCCCAGCCGCCACGCTCCTGCATGCACATCGGCATGTCGAAGTGGTAGAGGTTGATAAGCGGGGTGATCCCCTCGGCCAGCAGCCGCTCAAAGACGGCATTGTAGAAGCTGACCGCCTCCTGATTGATCTCGCCAGTGCCGTCCGGGATCAGCCGTGACCAGGAGATGGAGGTACGAAAACTGTTGTGCCCCAGTTGCTTGAGCAGCCTGATGTCGCTCTCGAAGTTGTCATAGAAGGTGGAGGCATTGGTCGGGCCAACCCCGTTGTGGAAACGCTCGGGCTCGATGGCGAACCAGTAGTCAAAGATGTTGGCGGATTTGCCGCCGCGGTTGGCGGCGCCTTCCATCTGCGGGGCCGAGCTGGCGCTGCCCCACCAGAAGTTATCCGGAAAACGATACTGCATGGGTGATTTCTCCAGGCTGGTAGGGGAGGAGCCTTGCTCCTCCCCTGTTGTCATCGAAACGTTGGTTATCAGAACACGGGTCATCAGAACTTCAGGGCCAGAGCGATATCCTCTTCGCTCTCCTCTTCTTCATCGATGACGTTCTGCGCCTTGTTGGCAATCAACACGAAGGGGATATACATCATGGTCGCGACCCCCAGGTTGAATATCGCCAGACAGAAGGCGGCCCCGCTGCCGTTGGTGTTGAAGAAGGCGCCCAGGCCGGTTGGCATGGTCCATGGCGCAATGTTGGTGATGGGCGGGATGATCCCGGCGTAGTAGGCCGCCATGGTGATCCCCATCAGTACCGGGTGCACCAGAATGAAGGGCACTACCAAGATGGGGTTCATGATGACCGGCAAGCCGAACAGGATGGGCTCGTTGATCTGGAACAGGCCGGAGGGCAGACCCAGTTTGGCCACCTGACGGTAGTCATCGCGACGGGAGACCATAAAGATGGCCAGGATAAGGCCAAGGGTGGCACCGGTACCGCCGAGGAAGACGAAGGAGTCGGTGATCGGCTTGGCCCAGAAGTGGAACTCTTTGCCTGCCGCGATGGCCGCTTCAACCGAGCCGTACTGGTTGTAGAGGGCGACGTTTTCCAGGGCAAACGGGAACAAAATGCCGGATTCCAGCGCGGTAAGTGCCAGCATGCCGTGTACCCCGAAGAACCAGAGGAAGGAGGAGAAGACCACGTAGACCCAGCCGACCAGACCGCTCATATTGGACAGCGGCTTGGCGATGCTGTCCATGATCAGCTGGTGGAAGTTGGTGCCCGCATCGCTCAGCAGATAGGAGATGACCCCCATGATAGAGAGGATGATGAAGCCCGGAATGAGCGCGGAGAAGGAGCGGGAGACCGAGGCCGGAACGCTGTCAGGCAGGGTGATCACCCAGTTGCGACGGACGATAAAGGCGAACATCTCGGCCACGACGATACCGATCAGCATGCCGGAGATGATGTTGGCTCCGCCCAGCCAGTTGGCGCCAATTGCATAGGATTCACCCACGCTGAATGGGGTGACCGTCATAAAGGCTGCCACCGCCAGCAGGCCGGAGGCCAGGGGATCGGTCTTGCGCTCTTCGGCCAGCGCCAGACCGATAAAGAAGGGGGCCATCAGGGACATGATCCCCAGAGTGCCGTTATAGACGTTGCCGCCGATGCTCTTGAGGCCGTCCAGAGTGGCGATGGTGGCAGGATCGAGCCGCACACCGATGGAGTAGAAGAAAGATCCTTCGCCAAAGCTCAGGAACACGTTGTTGATCAGTACGAACATGGCCCCGACCAGTGTCAGGGGCATCATCTTGATAAAGCCGTTCTTGATGGCGTTGACATGAGGCTGTTTGCCCAGCTTGACGGCAATGGGCAGTATGACCTTCTCCAACGATGCGATGATGTTGCTCACAGGGATCTCCTTACCTATGCGAGGCTCTTCTTGATGGAGGCGACGGCTGCTTTCAGCACGCCCAGCCCGTCGACCTTGCCGTAGAGCAGGGTGTCAATCACCTCAACCGGTTTGCCCGGCAGTTGCTGCTGGATTTCCGGCAGCATGTAGGCGATTTGCGGGCCCAGCAGCACCAGGTCGGCATCCTGCCCCTTCTCGCCGGCCAGGGTCTCCGGGTAGGCATCGATCAGCACCGGCACATCATATTTTTCCGCTTGGGCCTTCATCTTTGAGACCAGCAGTGATGTGGACATGCCCGCAGAGCAAAACAGGTAGATACGCTTCTTTTCCATAACCATTCCCTCAACGCTTGAAAACCAGATAGACGGATTGTTCGAGATGGTTGTCTGTCGCACTGCCGAGACAAATCAATCATCTGAAATTGACCTCATTGTCTTAACCATCCCCTCATATGAGCGAGGCGTGGCGCGGCTTCTGAGGTATGATCGCCATCCTTGACCAGCTAATACC
>NZ_JAPDCD010000082.1:0-7719 GCF_027705695.1 Aeromonas sp. QDB62
ACCGGGTTCGCTCTTGATGATGTGTCTCGCGTTCATGGTCGGCGTTAATATTCGTCTGCCGATGATTTTCGGGGATTCAAGTGAGATTTCTCCGCCGTTTTTACCCTTTGGCCGCTTTTTTCGGCGGTTTCATCGCCGACGCGTTGACGCTCGGCCAGCGCGTCACCCCGTTGGATTTCTGGCGTCTGGGCGGGTTTCTCCTGGGCGCGGCGGTGTTCGCGCTGTGGCTGGCCTGGCGCGGAACGAGGCGCAAGGAGCCGCCCGTGCCGGCTGCCGATCTGCGTGGGCACGTCGCGCGTTTGACCTGGCAGGCGCCTTACCTGCTCATGCAGTTCTTCGGCTCTATGCCGTTTCCAGTGGAAATTGACTTCTCAACAAACATGACCCTCGGTGGTACAACCGCCCGACACTGACGCCGACCTCGCGCCCGATGAACACCCAGATCGAAGCTCTCTTCACCACCGCACTTGGCCTGCAGCCGCCCTGGTACGTCGCCAAGGTCGAGCTCAACACAGCCAAGCGGCGGATCGACTTCGAGGTCGAGCACACCGGCGGTCGTGCTACGTGTCCGGCGTGTGGGGCCGAGCACCAGCTGATCCACGACCGGGTGCGGCGCAGCTGGCGTCACCTGGATTTCTTTCAGTTCGAAGCGTGGCTGCATGCCGCGATCCCGCGCGTTCAGTGCAACGGCTGCGGCAAGACCACGCAGCTGCCGGTGCCGTGGGCGCGTGAGGGGAGCGGCTTTACCCTGCTGTTCGAGGCGCTGAGTCTGTCGCTGTGCCGAGAGATGCCGGTGCGCCAGGCGGCCAACCAGTTGCGGGTTGCCCCGAAGCGCCTGTGGCGCCGCGTGCGCCATTACGTCGAGGTGGCCCGTGCCAAGGACGACATGTCGTGCGTGCGCTACGTCGGGATCGACGAGACCAGCGTCAAGCGTGGTCACGAGTACATCACCGTCGTGCATGACCTTGAAGCCAAGCGCTTGCTGTTTGCCACCCCGGGGCGCGATCACGCTACGTTGCAGGCCTTTGCCCAGGACATGCGTGCGCACGGCGGCGATCCGCTGGCCATTGAGCACGCCTGTATCGACATGAGCGCGGCCTACGCCAAGGGAATCGACCAGTCGCTGCCCAATGCCCGGATCAGCTACGACCGCTTTCATGTCGTGGCGCTGGCCAACGCGGCGATGGACGAGGTGCGTCGCGAAGAGATGCGTAGCTCGGCGGCAGCGGTGCGCGAAGCGGTCGGCGCACAGAGCAAGAAGACGCTGCGTCAGCTGCTGTGGGGGATGCGCAAGAACCCGGTGAGCTGGACCCGTGCCCAGTTCGAGGCGATGCACTGGCTGCAACGCTCGAATCTGAAGAGCGCGCGTGCGTGGCGCCTGAAGCAGGCACTGCGGCTGGTCTATCGCGATGCAGCCGCGAGCAACAGCGAGGAGATCGCGCAAGGTGCCATGAGCAAATGGCTGAGCTGGGCGCGCCGCAGCCGCCTGGAGCCCTTCAAGCGGCTGGCCCTCACCCTGAAGGAGCACCTCGGCGGCGTCGTGCGCGGCATGCTCGACGGACGCAGCAACGCCTACGTTGAAGCGATGAACGGCCTGCTCCAACAGACGAAGACCGCCGCCCGAGGCTTCCGCAACATCGAGAACTTTATCGCCATGGCCTACCTGCGCATGTCCAAGCTCAAGCATCTACCGCAGAACCCCCTGGTGCCGGCCGTCGCCCGCGACTACGGGCGCTACCGTCATGTTTGTTGAGAAGTCAATTTCCACTGGAAACGGCATAGAGCCAGTTCTTCTTCGGCGGTATTTTCTCCGCGCTTTTCATCCTTTATTTCAAGAGTTCCGGGCATCTCGGTTCGTGGCTGACGGCGGCAATCCTCGGCGCGTTGCTGGTGGCCAACGAATTCGCCGGCGATCGCTATGGCCGGCGGTTTACGTTGACCTGGTCGTTGTTCGCGCTCAACGCCATCCTGTTGTTCAATTTTTTGTTGCCGCATCTGGCCGGCAGTCTCGACCCGCTGTGGTTCTACGCGTCGACGCTGGCCGGCGCGCTGCTGGCCAGCCTGCTGCGTGGGGTGGCACCGGGTCGGCCGGGACGGATCAGGCCGGCCTGGGGCATCGCCGGTGCGTTGCTGGCGGCCTGGCATCACGGCATGATTGCGCCGGTGCCGCTGGTCAAGCGGGATATGGCCGTCGGCCACGACTTCGTACAAACCGGTGGACGCTTTCTCCTGCAGGTGGAGCGGGCGCCCTGGTGGCAGTTCTGGCGCGATCATTCAGCCACGGTGCAGGTTGCCGAGGGGGCGCGTCTGTACGGCGTGACCGCCGTATTTGCCCCGTTGGGAGTGGCCGCAGAACTTGAGCATCGCTGGGAGTTTCGTGAAGTCGGCGGATGGCGGCAGGTTTACCGCGACCGCTTTCGCAGCACCGGTGGGCGGGAGCGCGGCTTTCGCGGGTATTCGTGGGTGCTCGATCCAAAACCGGGGGAATGGCGTTTTACCGTCGCCACCGGCGACGGACGGACCATCGGCATACTGCAAGTGCAGGTGCGCCGCGGGGCGCCGCAGCTGGAGTCCTTGCTGGAACGGGAGTTCTGATGTTTCGTTTTGTCTTCGGGGTGTAACATTTTCTTCATGATTTTGCGTTACGCTCCTCCTCCGATCATTTGTTGGAAACTCCGATGGTTGTAAGAAAGACCGCCGCAAGTGCACCTTCTGTGCCGGCTCAGCCGGCTGTCGCCGCGCCGGCACGGCGTGCCGGAAAAACCGCGGCGACCCGCAACACGCCGGAGGCGAAGCCAGCCGCGACGACGACGGCTTCCTTGCCTGAATCCACGCATCTGGTGGCAGGGGCGGGTGGCAAAAGGCGCAAGAAACTGGCCAAGGCGTTTGCGCGTCCGCTCGACAAGATCCTGAAGAACAAGTCTGCGCCGGTCGACGTGCGCTGCACGTTCCCTGCCGGCGAGTACGAGCAACTGGTCAGAATCAAGAGGCAACTGGCTGAACGAGGCATCAAGGTCAGGAAACGCGATTTATTGCGCGCGGGACTGATGCTTCTCTCGGTTCAGTCGGACGAAGATTTGCAGCGTTTGCTGACCGGCCTTTCCGCACTGCGCTGATTTTCTCTCTGTGCCTTCAGCGGGTAGCAGGCTTCTCCAGATTATTGTTTCAGATCGTCCGACCGACCTTATGTGTCCTTCAGGATAAATGCTTTCATCTTCAGGTCATATTGAACCCAATGCACGAGGATCCAATCTTCCACTTTTGATAAGACATGTTCGTGATTGGCGGAGGAGTCTTTCATGAAGTCAGCGAGCAGGGAGGCGTGTTTCCTCATGATCTGCTGATGTGATCTTATGTGATTCCTTACGTCGACATCGGGCATTCCAAATTTCTTGAAGAATTCTTCTTCATGCTCAAAATGCGTACTGAGCTGTTGACCAATTGCATTCAATACAGTGCTGAAACCCTCGCTTTTATCAGCAACAGGAGATGCAACCTGGAGTCTATGCAAAAGGTTCAGCAGACTTTCGTGCTCGTCGTCAATGGAAGGTTCTCCAATCCGTAGCGATGCCAATCTGATTTCAGAATCCAGGACGCCGTTGTCAGGATTCTTCCCGGAGATAAATTCTTTCCATGACGCGATAGTGCTTTCAAATTCTGCAACAGGCAATGGTCGACCATAGTAATAGCCTTGATACTGATAGCAGCCCAGTTTGGCTAGGAAGTCGCGGTGTTCCTCCGTCTCAACGCCTTCTGCGATGACCGCAAGCCCGAGACTGCTGCCCAGTGCAATGATCATTTTGGCAATCGCGACATCATCGGCATCATCGAAAAGCTGCTTGATAAACAGTTTGTCTATTTTTAGTTCGCACAACGGGAGGCGTTTCAAATAGGATAAGGACGAATATCCGGTTCCGAAATCGTCAAGCGAGAAGCCGATTCCTTTTTCCCGTAGAGAGAGCATTTTGGCGATAATGCCTTCCGTGTCTTCAATGAGAAGACTTTCGGTCAGTTCCAGTTTGAGACGACTGGCATCAATGTCTTCTTTTCCTACGTATTCAAGTATTTTTTCGACGAAGTTCTTTTCCAGCAATTGCTTGGCGCTGACATTGACAGAAATTGTCGTCGCCGCCGTTTGCTGACGATTTGCCCAAAGACGAAGTTGACGACAAGCCGATCCGATAACCCAATAGCCGATTTCGACAATGAGGCCGGAATCTTCCGCTACCGCGATGAAATCACCCGGGAAGAGAAGCCCTCTTTGTGGATGATGCCAGCGGATTAAAGCCTCTGCTCCTCTGAGTCGGCCCTGATAATCGACCTGCATTTGATAATGAAGAACGAATTCATCTCTGGTGAGCGCTTGGCGCAATTCTTTCTCAAGCGCCACACGTTGCACTACGGCCACCTGCATTTCCCCGTCAAAGAAGCGAAAAGTTTTCCGCCCGGCACTCTTGGCCTGGTAAAGCGCAAGGTCGGCGTGCTTGAGGATATCTTCAACGCTGAGCTCGTTCTTGACATTGGCATCAAAAAGAGTGATTCCGACACTTGCGCTGCTATGGCAATCGTGCGAGCTGCAACGATAGGGGTGACTGAGCACACCGATGATTTTCTCGGCGACAATTCTTGCGTGGTCGGCGGCTTCGTGCCCGTCCTGTGCGAGGCCGTCCAGGAGGGCGACAAATTCGTCGCCACCCAGGCGGGCGATTGTGTCATTCTCGCGCACGCAGTTCCTGAGCCGATTGGCTGCTTGAACCAGAAGTTGATCACCGATATCGTGGCCCAAAGTGTCGTTAATCATTTTGAAGTTGTCGAGGTCGATAAATAGCAAGGCGCCGGTACTCTGGCTACGATGAACCGAACTCAAGGCCTGACTTAACCTGTCAAGGAGCAGGCGCCTGTTGGCCAGGTTGGTGAGCGGATCATAGAACGCCAGCGTGTTCAACTGCTCCTCAGCCGTTTTGCGCTTGGATATGTCCTCAATTGCCCATAGGCCACCTCCCGCGCGACATTCCAGGTCCAATACACAGCCGCGGATTTCAGCCCAAAAATGAGAACTGTCGTGGCGCTTGAGCAGTAATTCTTGTTCATATGAACGATTGGAACGTGTGGCGTCGACGAGTCCGTCACGGGTTGCCTGATACTGGGTCGATGACAAAAAGAGCGACGTAAGTGGCAGGCCAACCATTTCGCCATCCGCATAGCCAAAAATCTGTTCGGCGCGTGCGTTGGCCAACCGGATTAGGTCATCGCACACAAAAATGACCCCAACCTGAATATTGCTGAGGATTGTTCTTTGCTCGATGAAGGAGTGACTCAAGTTGATCCGCATCTGGTTCATCTGATGTGCCAACTGACCGATTTCGTCCATGTGGTCCATCTGCAATGATGATTCCAGATTGCCGTTAGCGAGTTGGTCCGAGAATGTCGTGAGCACTTTCAACGGCGCCAGAATCCAGTAGTGCACAGACGCCAGGATCAGGAAAAACGCCAGCATACATTGACCCAGGAGAATCAATGCGTAGTTGTATTGCTCACGTCGGAATTTGGACATGGCGGGACCATCGTACTGATCAATCTCGACAAAACCAATTTTCTCGCTGTTAAGCACAAGGTCGTGCCGGGCATTTCTCACCCTGCCGATTTGACGACTGGCATCTTCTACGGTTAGAAATCGACTTTGGATGTTGCTGGTGACGGAAATTGCAATCCGGGCGATCTGGGGGTCGAGCATTGCCGAATTGACTATGGCTTGTGCGGCATTCAGATCGTAGTTCCAGACGGGATTTTTCAGACTGTCGGCCAGAAGTACTATCTTGTCCTGAAGGCTCCGGTTCAGTTCCTGATTGACACGTCCCTGATCGACGTGGTTAAGAATCAGGCCGCCAACCAGAGCGGGGAGCAGCATGCCGGCACAGGTTGCAAGCAGGATGACCGTTCTCAGGTTCTCTCGCCGCATCAGTTTGTGCAGATGCATGACGATGGAAATTTTTTGGTTCAGAAAACTCTGGCGTGTCTGATTACCCGTCATGTGTCAGTCTCCATGCATGACACTGCGCCGCCTGTCTGGCCCGGAAGAAGGCAGGCATGTCATGGCTTCAGCAAAGACTGAATTTCTGGCCGCGACAGATTCCCGAGCGTTACCATCTCCGTGCCGGTGTGGATGTTTACATCCTTGACGGGTGCTTTGCGAGCCGCAGCGATGGCTGCTTTCACGGCGAGGTATCCCATTTGCCGGGGATTTTGCACAATCAAGCCGTCGATGGCTTTGTTTCGCAGACCGTCCAAAAGATAATCAGTCGAATCAAATCCGATCAGCCGAATTTTCCCGGCCAGACCCGATTCGCGCAGTGCCCTGAGCATTCCATCGCTGGATGACTCATTGACAGCGAAAATCCCGTCAATGTGTAGTGTTTCTTTCAAAAGTTTGAGTGCTGAACGGAGCGATCTTCCCCGTGATCCGCCACCGTAGATGTCGGCAACCACTTTGAGCTTCGAGGACTCCTCTTTCAGGTAAGCCAAAAATCCTTCGCCGCGTTCGTCTGTCGACGCGCTACCCTTCACCGTGCGATAAAGGACCACGTTGCCGCGACCGCCCAGTAATTCAGATAAATGTTTTGCAGCGAGTTTCCCGGCGGAATAATTGTCCGTGGCAATGAAATTTTGGTAGATGCGAGCTGAAATTCCTGAATCCACGACAATGATCGGAATTCCCTTTTCTGCCGCTTTCTTGACTGCGGGGACTAGCCTGACCCCATCTGTCGGTGCGACTACTATCGCGTCAACATCAGAAGCCGTGTAAGCCTCGACAATGGCGATTTGCGATTCTGTATCGTCGTTGTACGCCGGGCCGCGCCATGTGAGCCGCACATTTCCGCTTTCGGCAACGGCACGATCAACTCCTTTGCGCATGAATTTCCAGAAATCCTGGTCGCCGGCTTTAGGAATGAATACGATATTAAGCGTTCTCTCCTCGGAAAATGCCGATTGTGTGGAGAGCACCAGCAAGGCAACAAGAATCGCGACGAATCTTTTCATGGTGCTTTCCCTTTTCCGTCCAGAATTATTTCTGAGGCTATCTTTTGAGCGTGGATCAAGCAGCATCTTCGGATCAAGCGTTTCTACGGTACGTCGGAGAATGCGGTCAAGACGCAAATCTGGATCGCGGTATCGGTCTATGTCCTCGTCGCCATCGTCAAGAAGCGCCTCAATCTCGACGCTTCGCTCTACACTTTGCTACAGATATTGTCAGTCACTCTTTTCGAGAAGATGCCCTTGCAGCAAGCCTTTCCGGGCAGCAACTCCAGTTCCGACAACATCACCATCAACAACCAATTGAATCTGTTCGCGTTTTAACCGGACAGCTGTGTGTGAGTATAAATATAGACTAATTTTTTCTTCGTGAAAAGCGGCTACCGGCGACGAAGTCGACCGCAATCGACAACGTCTTCTTCGCCGCGTCAAACGCCACTCCATTGATGTACCACGGGGAGGCAATACCCAGGGCGGCTTCAAACAGTTTGGCGGTCATGTCGTGGTCTCTCATGTTTCACAGGGGCGCACATCGTACCCGCGTGTTCGGTCCGGCAATCACCGCATTCGTCTCCATGGCTGGATGCACAACCCCGCGGCATCCAGCCATGGACCAGCGTATCGCCCGATTCCGCGCGTCAAGGGTCCGCTTCGCCGGGCTTCGCCCGCCCTTGACCCCCAGCCTCG
>NZ_JAPDCD010000083.1:0-7516 GCF_027705695.1 Aeromonas sp. QDB62
GGGGCATGCAGTCGTGGCAAGCCCTCCGATGCCATATCGGCTCTTGAAGCTGGCTGAGGGTCATGGGTAATCAGGTAGCTAATTGATTAAATTCACGATCTTTTTCTGGGATCATGAAGGGGCAAAAATCGCTTTACGGGTCTGATGGCGCTTGCTGCTGAATTTACTGTCGGCGAAGATGATTTGATGACCCATTATGTCACGCTGCGATAGAGATCTAGATGGAGATCACGATCTCAAGGTATTATTCGCATCATCGATTAAACAGACGTTATACTACAAAAAGTCAACGCAGTACCGATAAGGACAAGATATGAACGATGTAACACTATCAGTTCAACGGTTAGCTTCATACAGAGAAGCCATAAAAAAAATTAAACAAGGCAAATGTTCCTTATCTTTCCCGAAGGATACCAACATAGAATCCATTCTCGATTTTGAATCTGATCTTGTTCAGTTGGCTGCCTGGCTTGATGCCCGACTTGATGGGTTTAATAAAATTCAAGAAATATCCACTGAAATCAGTAAAGGCAGTGTTCTTGATGAGGTTTTAAATCGCATATATGACACATTTCATGAAATAATACCTTACGATAGGATCGGCTGCGCATTAATATCTGATGATTATGAGCGGGTTTTCGCTCATTGGACAAAAAGCAATTACCCAGAAAAAGTAATGATCAAAAATGGATATACTGCTTTTTTAAGTGGTAGTAGTTTAGAGGGGATACTAACCTCGCAACAACCCCGCATTCTTAACGACCTGCAACTATATTTAGCTGAAAACCCTAACTCATTATCAACTAAATTAATAGTTGCTGAAGGCATTCAATCAAGTTTAACCTGCCCGCTCATTGCAGATGGTAAGCCTATCGGTTTCATTTTCTTCTCTAGCAAAGAAAAAAACACATACATTGATGCCCACCAAAAAATATTTATTAACCTTGCAAGGCAAATATCATTTTTAGTCGAAAAAAGCCGTCTTTATCAACGCATCTATGACATAAACAATCAGTTGGTAAATGCATTGGCGCAACTCAAAGAGCAGTCTTCTCGGGATGCACTTACTGGTGTTTTTCATCGGGGCGCTATAATGGAATTCCTAAAAAACACCATCGAAAAAGACACAAGAAAAAAACAGCCTACTACTGTAATACTTGCTGATATAGATCATTTCAAACATGTCAACGACACATATGGTCATGTTGCTGGTGATACAGCGCTGAAGGAGGTCAGTAAAAGTTTAACTAACCACTTAAGGAGTCATGATTGTGTTGGGCGTTATGGTGGTGAGGAGTTTTTAATTATACTGGGTGAAACCAATGCCACAGATGCTCTGTTAATTATAGAGCGTATCCGTCAAGCAATTTCTGATCTAAAGTTTGAAAGGAATGAAGGCAATTTTTCTGTCACCATGAGCTTTGGTATTGCCTGTTCAGATAATACCTCACATATAAAGACTGAAGAAACATTACTACTAGAAGCGGATAGTGCTTTATATCATGCAAAAAACGAAGGTAGAAATCGTGTATGTATCGCATAAAAAGATTTAATTTGGCTTGAATAGTGAGAATCGCGGTTGCCATACGCTCGGAGCGAAGCATTTACCAAGGCATCTTGCGGAATACTGCTTCCGGTTTAATCATCGTTTTGACCTCAATAGCATGTTGGTAGAATTGGGGCATGCAGTCGTGGCAAGCCCTCCGATGCCATATCGGCTCTTGAAGCTGGCTGAGGGTCATGGGTAATCAGGAAAGAAAAAGAGTCGTCCATTTTAGAGGCGCAGGAAAAGATAATCCTATTGGAAGACCAATACAGAATCTTTGAAATGGAATTGAAAGACCGTCTCTATCATATACAAGATGAAATTGATAAAAAGCAAGCTTTACTAAGCGACCTTCTTAATTTAGATGAACTTAAGGCTGAGTTTTATTTACAGGTTGATGATATAAATAGAACAATTAAAGCCAAAGAGGCTCAACTTGATGCTGGTGAAGCCGAAATATGCAGGCGTTCATCTTCCTTAGATCTAATACAGAAAAATCTAAATGATAGCCTCATCTCATTACAAGAACGAGAAGATGCTCTAACAGAAAGATCTAAAGACTTGGCAAACATCGTGGATATTAAATCAAGAGAGTAGGCTAAAGTAATGTTTGAGCAGTTGTTGAAAGAAAAATCAAATGAGATAAAAGCACTAGAGGAAAAAGAAAGGAAAGCAAAAAAAGATATTGATGATTTAAGGCGAAAATATAGTTCATATATCAAAATTCCATGATTTTCAAATACTGATTGTGTAGGTGTGGTTCTCACCTGAAAACCATTTTTTATCTAACCATTGACTGACAGCACTTGATCTCAAGAGCACGCCACATAGCGTACAAGCTCTATGGGCTCTATGGGACAGCAACAATCAAGCCTCATGCTGCCGTGTATGGCGACAAGCGGGAGAGTTCGGCGTATCAACGTTCAGCACCATCCTTGACGATACAGAAAACCAGAAATTTCTGCGTTATTAGTAGGTTTACAAAAGCGCATACGTATGTCAATATTTTCTTGTGAAGATGTTAGTGTTGCTGACTAATCGCCGCACTATGGTTTATATCAATATAATAGAGAGGTGAAATTGCCATGAAAAGGATTCTTCTAATACTCATCTCTTTTATTATATCTGTCGATGTAACTGCAAAAGAGACCATACATTGGGCTCAGTATGACATTCCTCCACTTTATATAAAAGATGGCAGCTATTCAGGTAGAGGTGTGGTTGATGTTACTGACGCAATGATAAGAGCTGAATTACCTCAGTATAACCATGTAATAATATGGGCGAATATTGCCAGAATTCAACGGATGATGCAGCAAGGGAAAAAAGTTGTCTGTGGCAACATGCTAAAAACGCCTGAAAGAGAGAAGTATCAAACATTTTCTACTTTTCATAAAACACTATCAACTGCACCACATGTAATCATACCATCCAGTGAGCTTAACACTTATAAGCAGTATATAATTGATGGAGACGGTGTTGATTTGCTTCGGTTGATTCAATCGAAGGATAAACTTGGCTATTTCATAGCGTCTCGTTCTTATGGAAGTAAATTTGACCTCGCAATTAAAGATAAAACAAATAAGAGAGTTAACTACTCGCTCAATGCTCCGATGGGTAATGACCTGGATATGCTATTAAAAGATGTAAATGGTTTACCGTTGCATACCCAGAGGAAATTATCTATTACACAGAAAGTAAGTTTGGGTATGGCTCATCAACAGTATCTGATTTAAATAAAAAGGCTTATCTAGGGAAGTTCAAAGTTCTTCCGATAGCTGGACAGCAAAAAGAAATATCAACTTATGTTGCCGCACCGAAAACCGAGTGGGGTGATAAAGTCATATCTGATATCAATGAAGCACTATCAAAACTGAAATCAAATCCAGCATATATTAACGAGAACTATATGTGGCGTAACTTACCTAATCATGATATGCGTTAGGTATATAGTGATTCTATCCATTGAATACATATACCCTAACGCTATCTAAGTTCATATACCAACTATCGCAACCTAACCTGGATACACCTTATTTCATCAATGTTGATTATTTATGCTTTTGTGAGATAAGACATCAACTCTAATGTGAAAGACTCGACAGAATATCCAATAGGTAGCGGCGTTGTTCTAATGGTGTTTTGCTTGTCCAAAAATCGAAAATCACATGAGCTAGCAATGGCATTAAGAGAAGTAAAACACACAACATTGCAAGCAGTTTCTTTGCTGAAACCTTTTTATTCGCAGTACCAAAATGAATCGCATTAGCTTGTTTTGGGCATGCAGAGATACAAGTTAAACAGTTTGTACACTCAATATTTCTGACAGATATAAGTTCATGAACCTGTATCCTTGATGGACATGCTCTACTGCATTTATCACAATCGTATCCCTTGCTTCGTAAACAGCTGCTGGAAGACCTGCGAATACGCAATGGTGTCAGAAGCCCCAGCAAGGAAAGCCATCCACCATAAGGGCATAGGTATCTACAGAAGCCTTGCTTGAAAAACATCGTGATACTTAATACCCAAACAACAAAAATACCTGATATAAAGTTCAAGTTGAAAAAGAAGGCTCCCATTTTCATGTCAGCAGCTTGGTGATACTGGCTCATCAAGTACCCTGGCAGTGCAACATTTGGAACAGCAAGAATAACTATGAACATCAGAAATGATAGAACTAGAAATTTCTGAGATTTGAGCAGTAGGTCTAACCATTTTGGCGGAGCCCACTCACCTGGTAGCAGAAAATTTCGAAAATGATGCAGCCATTCACCGACAACCCCAAGAGGGCAAAACCATGAGCAGAAGGCACGACCTAAAATGAGTCCAGATAAGGAAATAACCAAGACTGTGATTGTTGCAGCTGGATGGTGGTAATCAGTAATGCCCAAACTCAACAACGCCCGCAAGCCAAGACCGCCCGCTATAGGTAGAAAGCCATCTACGATATCAGGTCTAGACAGCCAAGGTAGGTCACCCTGGTGGAGTTGAAAAATATAAACACCATACTGTATTGTTACAAATCCCCACGATGTAACTAAGAAATATCTAACTAAACTACGAAGTTGTTGATCTCTTGAATCATAAAATGCGGATATTAATTTATATCTATAAAGCATGACAATAGTGACAGCAAGCACGATTAAACTACTTAGTGGTGGCTTGGCTGCTACCGTCAACCATACAGCGGCGGTTAGCATCAGGAACAGCTGCCAAGACCAACCTGAACGCTCATGCCACTGGAACAACAACAGATACACCAAGCCACTCAGCATGGTTATGGTTTCAATCCCACTCATCTAGCCAACTCCCATCGCAAAAACAGCCAATCATAAACAACATTACAGTTATTCATTTTGATCTGGATGGGCAGTTGGCCTAGTTTGTGGCGATGACAAGATTGTAATTTATTCTCTTGTCTTAATGAGTGGGGTGTCTGAGCTTACGTTTTCAGCCCAAAAATGGATATTGAATCTAGCATCTTCAGACAGTTCAACCCTGTGCCAATACTGAGGTGGGCTGGTTGCAAACTCTCCGGCTCGGATTACAAGCGTAATTTCAGGTGTCTCTGCTGTTTCATCAGCAAAACCGTAATATGTTACCGTCCCTTCCATTACACATAACTGACCGAATACGCCAGCAGCTGTATTGTGATGGGTTAATAGAGCCTGTGGTACGTTTTCATTTGTAAAAAATGGGGTTGAACGGCGAACAACCCAATGAGCGGGTATACTATGCAGTAGCGACATGTTTTATCCTTAATAACCTATGAAATTAAGTAAGGCTGAGCATATGCTCAGCCAGCAATTATTCATCTAGAAAGAAGGCGTAAAAGTGGGAATGCAGCGCCCATTTGGTCTCCACCTACGACAAAGCCGCACATTTCACCATCCTCGCTGCGAGCTTCTGCGACCATTCCATTTTTATTCCACTTAAACTGCCATGAAAGGTCTGCACCTTTGGTTCTACCAGCTAACTGCAAAGGATATTGAAGTGTTTTTACCTTCACTAGCATTGGAGGAAGCGTTAGTGGTGTTGGCTTACCAATCAGAGTTTTAGATAATGCATTGGCACCGAGAACAATTGGCTGCAAAAAGGGTCGCAATTCACCTTTCCACTCAACGCAATCACCAAGAGCATAAATGTGCTCACTCGATGTTCTCAGGTAATCATCTACTACAATTCCGCGTTTAACAGCCAGTCCTGCATTCATCGCTAAGGATAGATTCGGTTGTAGACCTATAGCTGAAATGACAAGATCCTGTTCACTGAAACTGCTGTCAGTGAGCTCTATCATAAAGGATTCGTTGGCATCTCTTCTTTGTATCGACTTGATACCTCGGGAAGGTGCGAATAAGTACCCTATGTGCCAAAACTAAAAAGTTTAGCCATTTAATATCAATAATTTAGAATGGTGTGTTTTTGTGCCAAGTGACTTGTTAGCACCTTCCCTAGAACAATTTTGGTATCAACAGCAATAGCGCATGAAGAAAGTGTCGCAAGGAAAATTAACAATATGTTTCTTATGTTGTATTGTGAAAACATACATACCCCACATTGACACATCCCACTTTTAATATAGCTCACGTTAAAAAATTCGCCATGCTAAATGAAATTAAAATACTGTTGGTGACATTTCTCACGAGATATGGGCTCGCGCCACTTAAATAGTGTTTCTTCCAAAATGGTTTGCTCTGCTGAAAGCTAATGTATAGGAATTCGAGTAGCAAGCCATCAATGCATATTCATAGACAAGTAATTAAAATTATACACAGACACTGAATAAAATAAACAAGATCCCCATGATTAGGGTATCTTGTTTCATACGGTCAATTACTTCTTTACCAGTATAATAATGATTTCTCTAAGAAATGCTCAGATAGTTGTATTTTTGGCGACAGCTATTTATCGTTTCACTTTGCATGAATACATCTCTTCATCTGCGTGCCGCAGTAGTTGATCTAAATTAGGCGGCATACTAGCATCGTAAATCACAATTCCTAAGGAGCATGACAACTGGTATGGCTTACCACTATGACTATTGAAGTCATCTATTGCATGATTCAGCCGCTCTTTAATTCTCTGACAATGTTCACTACCAGTGCCAGGTAAAAGGACAACGAATTCATCCCCACCAAGGCGAGCGAATATATCAGCATCGCGGAATACTCGGCATAACAACTCGGCCACATGTCGCAACGCGTCATCGCCAATGTCATGACCAAACTTATCGTTAATTAGTTTGAAGTGATTTAGATCTAAAAAAAGTAAGGCCGCTGGGTGTTTTACACGAAATGCATATTTCAAACTTTTTTCGGCGAGCAGCATGAATCCTCTACGGTTAGTTATCCCCGTCAATTCATCTATGGTTGCTCTCTGAACGGCTTGTAACTCACTCTCAACCATGGATGCCAAATCAGCTAACAGCGCTTGGTCTCGTGGGCTAAAACACCTGGGTTTAGAGTCTATGATGCACAATGTACCCAGCTTCAAACCGTTCCCAACTTCTAGTGGATGGCCTGCATAGAAGCGAATGTGTGGTTCCCCCGTGACTAAGGGGTTGTCAGAAAATCGTGGATCTTGGGCCGCGTCTTCAACTACAAACAGTTCTTCACCGAGAATTGCATGACCACAAAAAGAAATGTCTCGCGGTGTCTCCAATACCGGCAACCCACAACATGACTTGAACCACTGTCTGTTTTCATCCACCAATGAAACCAATGCGATGGGCACATCAAACATGTTGCGAGCCATCCTGGTAATCCGGTCAAAACGCTCCTCTGCGGGGCTATCAAGTATCGCTAAACGGCGCAATGCTTCTAAGCGAAGCGGTTCGTTATCCGGTACTACAGGGCTTTGCATCAACATCTCCTTGTTGTGTGGGCACTGTACCTGTCTCTTGATCAGATCTTGATCCCCTGCGCCATCAGATCCTTGGCGGCAAGAAAGCCATCCAGTTTACTTTGC